>CAKKPH010000053.1 GCA_919901585.1 Thermodesulfovibrionales bacterium
TTTCGAGGAAATAAAGCGTCTTTGATATAATGACTGTAGGAGACGCAAGGAACATGCTTTTGAATATGCCGGTATAAAGGCCTGCCTCCCATATAATCAAAAAAAGAGACCATGCAATCAGCCCCATATGAAGACGCTCGGATACTAATTTATCAAAATAGTACCTCATCACTGTAACACCGGCGATAATGAATGCGATCGTTCCTATAAAAAACAGGGGGTGCAGTGTCACGCCTTTATTAGTCCCTCCTCATCGAGATTATGACCATCCATGCACAAGTCCATCAAACTTTCTGAGAACCGCGTCAGTTATAAGACCAAGCAGTCCCACGAGAAAAATGCCGCTTAAAACTGTAGTCGTATCAAAAAGTATTCTCGAATCACTTATCATCCAGCCGAGGCCTGCGCCAATGTCAACAGAGACGAGCTCTGCCGTCACTACAGTAATCCAGCCGATCCCGAGTCCTATCCTCGCTCCTGTTAAAATATGATGGTAAGCTGAGGGGAATATCACCTCTGTAAGCACATCAAACCTGTTCCCGCCAAAGGTCAGAATTGTCTCTACCTGCACCTGTTCTGCCCTTCCTATACCTGTTAGGGTATTGAGGAAAATAGGGAAGAAGCAACCAATCCATATTATGAAGATCGCTGATGCATTGCCTATCCCAAACCATAATATCGACAAGGAAAGCCATGCAGGTGCAGGTATCACCCTGAAGGCGTTTACAATAGATTCTATCGATGAAAAATATTTTGAAAAGTAACCGATAAGGATTGCGAGTGTCACCGCACTCAACAATGCAAGGATAAACGCATAAACCAGCCTGTAGAGTGTAAAAAATATCTGCGGCTGTATGAAACCTATATTCCATAAGTGCACGATATTCGAAAATACCTTAGCAGGAGGCGGCATAAAGACAGGGTTTAGGTACCCGAGGAATGAGCACGTCTCCCATATTCCGAGCAAGATGCCCCCTGTGATGAGGCCCTTCATAAGGGACGGCGCGATCAGCCCCGGCCAAGCCCGCCGCAAAACTGCTGTGGTTGCAATTACAAATATGATGACGAGCAGAAAGCCATGAAATGATATAATCTCTCCAGACTCTAACTCAGGGAAATAACTGCCGTGCATATTAAGTGTTCCCTCTCATTTTAAAATAATGGGGGCTGACATAAAAAATCAGCCCCCTTTACTGTCTATAGCCCGAGTTCGGGGAGAGACTTGAGCCCAAGTTCCTTCAATGCAAGCTGCTGGAATTTATTGTTGAGTCCGTTTTTCTGGAACTCAGCCTTCTCGATTATTCCGAGGGCCTTTGTTGCCTCTGCAAACTTCTTCGACCCTTCAGGGTCAATATTGAGAGTGAGGCGCTGGCGCTTTTCCCTGAAGACAACCGCTATGGTACTCTCGTCAATACCGCACCACTTTGCATTTGCCTTGACATTGTCATCAAAATTCTTTGCGATATGCATATAACCCCTGATATGGGCCTTCATCATCTTAACAGCATCAGCCTGATTCTTTTCTGCCCAATCACTGTTATGTGCCATCCTGCAGCATACATGGCGGGGCCAAATATCTTTTGAGAAAAAGGCCGGCCGTGCATAATTTTTAGCCTCTGCATGTGATGCCCATGGTTCCCACAGGATCGCACAATCGAGGTCGCCCTTCTCAAGGCCTGTCAGGATATCCTGAATATGGGTGAAGTTCCTTACCGTAGCGTCCTTGAAAGGGTCTATCCCGGCCTCAAGCATCTTGAACCTCACTACGATGTCTGCTGTAGCAGCCCTGATAGTACCTATCCTCTTGCCCCTGAGGTCGTTAATTGTCTTGATTTCTGAAGGGCGGTTCATCGGAACGACTATAGCCGAGGACTCCATTGCAGACCCCGAGACGATATTCATCGGCATCTCTCTCGTCATCATACCTATCGAAGGGCTCGACCCTAAATAGGCCACCTGAATAGCGCCTGTTATGCATGCCGTACCGATTTCACCGGAGCCGGAGAAGAGTACCGGCTTAACATCAAGTCCTTCCTCCTTGTAAAAACCCTGTTCAAGAGCGACAAAAAGCGGGGCATGGTGTGTGGCCTTCAGATAGCCGACCTTTATCTCTTCTTTTGAGAAGGAGCTTCTGACAAAAGGGCCAAAGGAACTCCCTACAACGGCTGCTCCTGCTGCTGCCATCGTTGCCTTAACGAAATCCCGTCTGCTTATTTTACTCATTGTTTTACTCCTCTGTTGGTTTTTTTTAAAAAACTTGCCGTTCAGATACTTTCCTCTCCATTGCTGCTTTAAGGTCTGCCATTATTTGTGCGTGAGTTCGGCCTGCACATTCACTGCCTTAGAGAGGGTCAAGCCTACAGGCGAATACTTTACCACGTGGTCAAAAACCTTCTTAACAGCGTCCTTGGACGCATCGCTCTCGACCTTCATGGTAGCCCTTACAGTATGGTAGCCCGGCAGGTCTTTGAGCCCCTTGAGCCCTGCAAGGCCAAGGAACCCCGGAAGGTCTATATGGCCTTCGAGTTCAACCTCGACATTCTTAAGCTTTATACCATGAAGTGCAGAGTTTATGGCCATTCCGACTGTCAGGCATGCACCGTAACATGCGAGTACAGTCTCATGAGGGCTTACTGTTGTATCTGTCCCTGCCACAGCCTCAGGCTCATCAAAGTTAAGCTTGAAATTCCTGAGCGTCGCCTCTGATTTAAGCCCGCCCTTCCATTTTGTGCTGACCTTCCAGACTGAGGCTCCTTTTTTCGGATCGTCCTTTACGGCATTCACAGTAGCATTAAAGACATCAAGATCTACACCATTTAGTGTCGGCATTTTGTTACCTCCTCCTTTTGCTCGTTTTTTTGTACACTGAAAGCCCAAACCTCACTCAGCGCCCTGTTACCACCACCTCCTTTACTGGAAAGCAGTCATCTGAACGACGGATTAACTACAGACGACACCCTCCCGATAGATTTAACCGTGTATTTCTTCCTCATCAGTCTCGAAAGCTCCTGAAGGTTTCCGTAATACATCGCCTCAGAAGGACAGTTCTCGACGCAAGCCGGTATCCCCCCCCTTGAAGTCCGGTGTACGCAGAGTGTGCATTTCTGGATCTTCCTGTCTTCGCCTAACTGCGGCGCGCCGAAAGGGCATACCCGCAGGCATTCCATACAGCCGATGCAGCGCTCCTTTGTTACAAGCACTATGCCGTCTTCATCGCGTTTTTTTATTGCCTTTGTCGGACATGCCTTTACGCACGAGGGGACACCGCAGTGCATGCATGCCATCGGCTTCCAGTTGACCTTCAACTCATCGCCGACTTTCATCTCGACTTCCATGACCTGTATCCACTTGGGCCCAGGCAATACGCCGTTTTCGACCTTGCATGCCGTCTCGCAGGCATGACACCCAACACACCTGAACGTATCGACAAAAATTGCCTTATGGTCAAAAGACATCTATGCCTCCTTTTCTACCTGAACAAGGCAGTTGTAATAACCGATCGAGTTACCGTCGAGCTCAAAATCGTATTCGAGCATGACCCCGTTACCTACATCCCTCGGCCCGCCTATGAAATCTCCGAGGAGTACATTTGCACTCCCTCCGCTCTTTACCCAATTGCCGCTGTTCATGATGCATACACCGGGCTTGACTCTGCGGGTGAGCTTTGCAACAACAAAGATCTCGCCCCGGTCGTTAAAGACCTTCAGCCTGTCTCCCTCGCTTATGCCGCGTTTCTCCGCATCATCTGCATGTATGAATACGCTCGGCGGCCCTTCGATCTCCTGTATCTCTTCGATATTGAACCACTGACAGTGGGTCCTGTATGAGGCATGTTGTGAAATCAGCATCAGAGGATACTTTTTGAAGAGGTCAGGCCTGCTTACCGGGCTTTCAACCGTCTCGTAAAATATAGGGATAGGGTGCCATTCACCGGGGAACTTCTTGCCCCGCTCCACCATGCCGGTTGCATATAATTCTATCTTTCCGGTAGGCGTGTTGAATTTCATGTCATTCATCGGGACTTCAGGGTGGTACTTCTCAAGCAGCCTTACCGGACCATTAAAATCGAGGGCAGTGCTTATATTAAAGTTATCGGGAAGGAATTCCTTCACCCAATCGAGCCCTGAATACTCCTCAGGAAAGAATTTCTCATAACCCATCCTCCTTCCGAGCTCGCACCAAAAATCTATGTCCGGCTTCGACTCATAGACCGGAGCAATAACAGGTTTTTGGAGCTGCAGATAAGGATGCCAGTAAGACGGATGCACTCCCCACTGTTCGAATATGTCGCAGGCAGGCAGCACAAGGTCAGAGTAGTCTGCGTCATCTGTCATGAAGAGTTCCATAGTTACAAACATCTCGAGTTTCTTTATCGCCTCAATGTTTTTGTTGACATTTGGAGTCTGGCTCAGGAGCCCTCCCCTCCAGCAAATGACCCCCTTTATTGGCGGGTCTGCAGCCTCTCTTAACGCAGGACCGAATGCGCTGATATTTATGAGCCTTCTCCTCAGGGTCTTGTGCGGAGCTCCTTTGGGATACATTATCTTGTCGAAGTTCAGAAAGCCCTTATATGCAGAGAGCTCAAAATAGTTTATTGATTCCCCTTCCTTGCCGACATGTCCGCATATAGCTGCAAGACAACTGTATGCCCTCTGCGTCTGATGGCCGTTTGTGTACCTCTGGTGCCCCCATCCGCATTCAATATGTGAGCGGTACGTAGCATATATCTCTGCAGCCTTCGCAATTTTCTCAGCCTCGATCCCCGTCTCTTCCGAAGCCCTTGCGAGCGTCCACTTTGACGCCTCTTTCATTAGTTCATCAAAACCATAAGTGTATTTGGCGATAAAATCCTTATCATGAAGTTCCCTTTTGACAATGTGGTTTATCATTCCAAGCACCATCGCAGTGTCTGTCCCCGGCCTTGGCTGGAGGAAAAGGTCTGCCTTTGAGGCTATCGGTGTGAGATACGGGTCGACAATTATTAGGTATGCGCCTCTTTCAAGCGCTTCCCATATAAAGGGCAGTGAATGTACATTGGTAAAGGACGAATTATGGCCGACAATCATTATGACCTCGGCCTTCCTTGCCCAGGTCTCAATATTCTGACAGTGCTGTGTGCCGAAGGTGAAGGTGGCGCCCGCCAGCCCGCTCAGTATTCAAAAGCTCCCGACGAGCTTAGAGGCCCCAAAGAGGTTGAGGAATCGGCCTGCAATGGTCTTTGCGAGAAACTCCCTGTTCCCGCTGTATATGTATTCGACTACAGATTCTGCACCCCACTTCTTCTTGCAATAATTGAGCTTGTCTATGATATATTCATAAGCATCATCCCATGATATCCTCTTAAAGTCACCCTGCCCTCTCTTGCCGACACGCATGAGAGGATACTTTATCCGGTCTTTGTGATATGTGCGTCTAAGATAGGTATTTGCCTTTACACAGATGTGGCCCCTCGTGATAGGATGGTCCGGGTCTCCGGCAATGCTCACTGCCTTGCCGTCCTTGATATGCACAAGAAGCCCGCATGTATCAAAGCAGTTCCTTGAGCATGCTGTTTTTGCGACCTTGTCAGCCTCTACTATCTTTCCGTCAACTGTTGTAGTCAGCGAAGGCATTGCTGAAGGCATATCACTTCTCCTTGCTCTTTGGTTTGTTTTTTCCGGCTTTGTTGCCGTCGATTATTTTGTAGGTGTAATGGATAGTTGGAGGTGTCTGGAGCGTTGCCTTTACAGTGCAGTATTTGTCAAATGACAGCTCCAAAGAACGTCTTACAGCCTCTTCTGAAAGATTGTTGCCTGTGATTGTAATCTCTAACTCAACATCCTTAATCCTCTTCGGCCATTCGTCTTCCTTGAGCCCTTTCAGCCGCACCTCAAAGTTCTTGATGTCCTGCTGCTTTTTTTTGAGTATCGAGACAGCGCCCATTGCTGCACAGCTTCCAAGGGCTATAAGAAGCAGCTCGCCCGGCCTGAGCCCTCTGTCCTCACCTCCGATTTCAGTGTCGCCGTCTATTACTATTGCGTGTCCTGATGAGGCTTCCCCTATAAACTGAAGACCGTCAACATACTTAATCTTTGCCTCCGGCATATCTTTACCTTACCTCCCATAAGCTTTAGCGCTTTTTGACTTCGTTGTCGGCATACCTGCGTGTTATGTATGATAATGAGCAATATCTGTTCCACTAAATGTTACAGCGCTAAAACTGCTCATAAAAGGCAGGTTATCTGCTGAGTTTTGTGTAATTGATAATTTCACGGATAGGGGAAAAAGGCTTTAACTGGATGATTTTAAATAAGATTATTGGCCTGAACAACAAAGGGTCGCTTGATCTGCAATACTAATACGAAAACGTTTGCCAATCCGGTCTCTGAATCGCTATCATTTCAAATATGAAATGAATTCAAACATATCACGATTAATATCATTCTAATCACATTGATTCTAAAGATTATTTCAACTAATTTCAAAATTGCAATGTATTTGAGACCCGGAAATGAATTGTTGTTAGGTCGATCTTATTATGTTTATGAGGTCTTCAGGACTTCTCTTATCTTTATCTTGGACAGGTCAAACCTTAAATCAAGATATTTCTTCAACAATGCTGGGTACATCAGGGGATTGAATAATATGTTCATCATAAGATAGCATTCATGAGTGCAAAAGCACCCTCCTTTTTTGATAAGACGGATTTTTTCTCTTACCTCTTCTGTTTCGAGCAGTCCTGTAATATCATATCCGCTATCCCGTACATTGCCGAGCCTGTCATTAAAGGATTCGCATGGATATACATCGCCTGTTTCTGTAAGCACAAGGGTGAGCCTCCCTGCATAGCATGGTAGCAACCTTTTGTTACTCATCATGGTTTTATAGATAAGCTCCCTCTGGAGGATGTCCTGTGCTGCCTTAAGCCTTGCACCTCTGAAACGATAAACTCCGGCAACACCCCTGTCAAGCTCTGATGCCATCTGCGCGATAGTGTCGTGGTATTTGGTGATATCTATCTCCTTGAGCCTTTCGTCAGATATATCACCCCTTATCAGCGAGACAGTATGCGTTCTTATCCCTTCAAGCTTATGGACAACACTGAAGAGCTCCTTCATGTAATCCTGATTTTTAGAGCAGAAGACAGAGTTGATACCGAGCTCAAAATTCCTGTATTTCTTAAGCAATGGCCTGAGTTCATTGAACGTTGCAATGGTCTTTTGAAATGCACCCTTGACACCCCTCAAGACGTCGTTTATCTCTTCAGGACCGTCAAGCGACAGCTTTACAACAACAGTGCTTCTTCTGCATTGCTTAAGTATCGCCTCAGTCTTTTCTCTTATTGCCTCAGGCATGAGACCGTTTGTAGGAAGGAGTATAATCGACGGCTTGTTGTTCTTATAAAACACCTTTACGATATCAGCAAGGTCTTCTCTCAAAAATAGCTCACCGCCGGAAAATGCAAGCCACAATAAATTGCCGATTGAGGCAGAGACTTTTTTAATCTCTTCGAGCGTAAGCTCGTCTGTCTTCTCGGCGTCATTTCTCTTTCCGGAAAGATAAAAACAGAAGGGGCAGTTCGCATTGCAGTTACTTGTCAGGAAGAAGGTGAGCTGTATTGGCCTGCGCTTCCAGACCAAAGAACCTGCATGTCTGAATAAAGAGTAGCTCATTTTATCAAATACCTGATAAGCCCTGATATCACGCCGGTGCCGACTGCTAAAGGATAGACAAAAATATAGTACAAAGATGCAGCAACAGAGAACTTGATGCCTCCGGTTTTGTAAAAGGCATCGAGCAGCCTATTGTTAATTGTGATGTTAAGCAAAAAAATGACAGGCAACAGGCTGTGCAGGATAAAGGTTCTCGAGAGTATTCCTGATATCAATAACATAAGAGATACGAAATATAAAACCACATTAGTCTTTAACTCACGGGATGCTGTGCCTGAGTCATTCAGTATGTCCCTGTTTTTAAGCGAATAGATTGTCCAGTACATGCTCTTTCTGAAGGCATTCGCAAGTGACCGTGCAAGTGTGTAATCGAATATATGCCTGACAAGGATGTCAGGGCTCATTATAAGCCTGAAGCCCTTTTTCCTCATGCAATGGCTGAACTCAACGTCTTCAAGAATCGGCAGTGATTCTCCTGAAAAGCCGCCGCTTTGTCTGAAGGCCTTAGAGTTGATAACCATAGCGTGGGTCGCAATATAATCAGGATTATGCATGTTTTTCGTCTCAGAGTAATTGATAAAAACAGACTGAAACCGGCTGAAAAAATGATTGTCAGCTGGTACAATTGTATATGTGCCGCCTATAATCACAGGGTCTTCCATGTCACTGATAGTCTTAGCTGCATTCGCAAGTGTGTTTTCCATGACGAGGCAGTCAGCGTCTGTAAAAAAAAGCGCCTCCCCTCTGCTGTGATATGCACCTGCGTTCCTCGCATATGCAGCGCCTGAGAGTTTTTCTAATCTGACAAGCCTGCAAGGATACCTGCTTATGACCTCAACAGAATTGTCCTCGGAGCAGTCATCAACAACAATAACCTCAAAATTATCGTGGCTTGACGAAAAAACTGAATCAAGGCACTCCTTGATTGTTGAGGCCCCGTTATAGTTCGGGATAATAACAGAGATAAGGTTTACCATAGCCTATTATAAGTAAAATAATCCAAAAATACTGGTGTCCTTGTTTGGGCACAGTGTCAGCATCTTTGTCCTGTTAAGGGCACATAAACAGCCCATTTATTCCAAAAAAAGCCCCTTTTTTGATGGTATATATCTTGCTTTTATGACAAAGCGTTTAATAATAAAAGATCGGATAAACTGGGTCCTTGTCAAAAACAGAACAGAAAAAGGAGGAAACGAGATGAAGAGAGGTTTACTTTCAGTATTTGTATCAGTCGTATTTTTGTTTGCGTCCATCGGCGCAGGCTATGCTGCACAGTGGGCAAATCCGGACCTGCTCGTAGCACCTGATGTCGTCGAAAAGAATATCAGCAAGCCGGACTGGGTCGTAATCGACTGCAGGAAGCTCGAAGACTATGCAAAGGGCCACATACCGGGGTCAATCAGCATCGGCAAGAACTGTAAAAAAGCCCTCAGGGACGGCACCTCAAGGGCCTTTGATGATGCATCGAAATACGAAAAACTCCTCAGCAAAATAGGCATCGGCAACACCACGCATGTTGTTGTATATGGTGACTTAAAGACAAAGTCCCTTGATGACGCCACAGTCGCATTCTGGGTATTAGAGTACATCGGACATGATAAGGTGCACGTCCTGAACGGCGGGCTCGAGGCATGGACAGCCGCAGGAAAAAAACTCGACACTGCGCCTACCATGAAGCAGCCTGCTGCCTTCAAGGCAAAAGTCGTTAAGGGCAGATACGCCTCAACCGATGAGGTCCTTAAAATCGCAAAAGGCCAGGCAAAGGGTGTTCAGTTAATAGATGCACGTACAAAGGGCGAGCATGAAGGCGATGATATCCGAGCACTCCGCGGTGGCCGCATCCCGCATACAGACATAAACATCCCGCATACCGACACCTATGACAAGAAGAAAGACCCTGCAACTGGTAAGGATGTGCCGACAAGTTTTTTAAGCCATGAAACAGTCGCAAAATTCTATGAAAAACTCGACAAGTCCAAGCGCACCATCGGCTATTGCCAGACAGGCACACGCTCAACACTCACATATCTCGAGCTCAGGCTCCTCGGTTTCAAGGAACCTGCAAACTACGATGACTCATGGACAGTCTGGGGCAATGCCGTAAATAAGGGATATCCTGTAGAAGACGAGCAGTGGATAGACCTCTCGAGGATAAAGAGTCTTGAGGATGATGTAAAGAAGCTTAAAGAGAAACTCGAAAAGACAGAAGGCGAAAAGAAGTAATATCTTCATCGGGAGGGGATTAATCCCCTCCCCCCTCCCCGGTCTCATTGATGTCAAGCATCTGTACCTCCTTCCACTGTCCTGAAGATCTCAAGTACCGATAACAGGAGTGCAAAGACGAGCGGGCCGAGTACAAGGCCGAGCAAGCCGAAGAACTTTATCCCTCCAAGCACACTGAACAAAATTATGAGAGTCGGCATTTTTGTCCTTCCGCCTATTATTATCGGTTTAAGGATATTGTCGACCATGCTGATCACAAATATGCCGATGAGAATCAGGATAATCCCCTTCAATAACAACCCCTTTATGATAAGTATCGCGGCTGCAGGCCCCCAGACGCCCGCAGTGCCGAGCAGAGGCACAAAAGACATCATAGCCATCACGCTGCCCCACAGTACAGGAGAGTTTATCCCGAGTATAGAGAAGGCAATCCCTCCCAGTATCCCCTGAATAACAGCGACTATGACTCCGCCGTATATGGTGGATACGATAACATCAATGATCTGAGCTGTGAGCTTGTCTTTCTGCTGTTCAGAAAACGGCATATAATCCTTTACCTTCTGAAAGAAATCCGGACCGTCCTTGAACAGGAAAAAGATCGTAAGCGACATGAAAAGAAAATTGACTGTGAGGCTTAAGATATTCGTAAATCCTGTGGTGATCTGGTCAACTATTATTGTACCGAACTTTCTCGTATTCTCGATTATAAGCTGTTCAGTCGAGACATCCTTAATCCCGATATAGGGATGTATCCTCTCTATCAGCGCCTTAACCCATTGGTCAGACAGTATCTGATTGATTCCCTGCAGACTGTCAGCGCCGGTCCTGCCTGTCAAATCTTTTATCTCCCCGATAATCGCAATAGACATATAAGACAACGGTCCTATTATTGTGAGGAGTATTAAAAGCAGTGATATTAATGAGGCGAGCGCCTTTATTTTCACATATCTCAGTATGAAGATATAAATCGGGTAAAAGATAACGCAGAAGACTATTGCCCAGGTTATTGCGGTCAGGAACGGCTGGAATATCTGGTAGTTGATATAAACCAGGATTGCAAGCACGAATAAAAGCGTGACAAGATAAAACCTATTCGTATACATGTGCGCCCTCTACAAATGACCTCAATAAGGATAAAGACAGCTCGTCATCAGACCGTTCAGCATGCCACTGCACAGCCAGCAGGAACGGATAATTTTTTAGAAAAACCGCCTCAACTATCCCGTCTTCTGACATTGCCAGCACTTCAAGCCCCTCGCCGAGTTTCTTCACTGCCTGATGGTGGGAAGAGTTTACAATAAGTGCATGAGGTGTGAGGTGTGAGGCGTGAGGCGTGAAGCGCGAGGCTAAATCCTGCTGTTTGCCGCTTGAATTTTGAATTTTGAATTTTGAATTTTGAATTCTTACGGCATGTTCCCCTGCCGTATGGTCTGTTGCACCCTGAATCTGGCTGATGATATCCTGATACAAAGTCCCTCCCAATGCAACGTTTATCAACTGCATCCCGTAACAGATGCCGAATACAGGCTTCCTCTCGTCCATTACTGCCTTCAGGAGCGAGAATTCGAATTCGCTCCTCTCCCTACTAACAAGCTTCACTGTTGGATGAGGGTCTTCAGAGAAATAATAAGGATCAATATCCCTGCCGCCCGGGATCATCAGGCCCTCAATCATTCGGGCTGCTGCAGAAGCGTCAGAATTGCAAGGCACCAGCATTGGAACCCCTCCTGCCTTAATTATCGCAGAGACATAGCCATGTTTCAACCTGAAATAATCGCCGTCAATATCAACTGTGATTCCGATAATCGGCTTATTCCTTGCCGTATTAGCTGCCATGCCTAAGCACCCTTCCCGGTGTACGGCCGGTAAATGAACCTTGCCAAACCACAGGTATCCCGTTTACCATCAGGTATTCTACCCCCTCAGGCCTGAGAAAGGGTTCATCAAATGTTGCCCTGTCGATTATCCTGTTTTCGTCGAATATTACAATATCTGCAAAAAAACCATCCCTTATTCTGCCCCTCTCTCTAAGCCTGAAGGTCTCAGCAGGGAGCATGGTCACCTTATGCACTGCACTGCCCATACTCATAAGGCCATAATCCCTCACATACCTGCTTATAAAACGCGGGAATGTGCCGAAGCCCCTCGGATGAGGCTTGCCATTCCTTGTCAGGCCGTCAGTCGAGCGTGCAGAGCTGTCAGAGCCGATCATCACATACGGAAGGGCAAGGAGCTTCCTCAGATTATCCTCGCTCATTGAATGGAAGATTGCGCCTGGCCTGAGCCTCTCCTCAATAAGAAGGTCTATAAGCAGGTCAACAGGCTCCACACCCATCTCATTTGAGATATAGGCAACTGTCCTGCCCTCCATCCATTTATTTGACTGGAGATTTACAGATGACACGGTAATATTTTTCCAGTACTCATCGTCCGGGTGCTGCTCAATAACTTCCCTCTTAATCTTCATGCAAACAGCCTTGTCCTTAAGCCTCTTTATCTCCTCTTCAGCGCCTCCTGCATAAGTCCACGAAGGCAGTACTGCATCCAGGTCAGTCGAGGCAGCGGTATACGGGTATCTGTCGCATGTTATCTTTATTCCCTTTGCCCTCGCGTCTTCAATCAAGGCTATGGCATCGTCTATCTTCCCCCAGTTCTTCTTACCGCTCGTCTTTATGTGTGATATATGGACTGCGATCCCTGACTCAGCACCTATATTCACGACTTCTTTTATAGCCTCTATCAGCCTGTCGCCCTCGCTCCTCATGTGCGAGGTGTATATCTTATCCTTAGCAGAGCGCGCAAGTCCGACAAGTTCTTCTGTATCCGCATAAGTGCCCGGAGGATATATAAGGCCTGTCGAAATACCTAAAGCCCCATTACTGAGTGCATCGTTTAAGAACATGCACATCCTGCCGGCCTCGGTCTTTTCAGGAGGCCTGTCTCCGTAACCCATAACAGAGGCCCTTATGCTCCCATGGCCTGCGAGTGTCGCAAAGTTAAAAGGAAGTCCCTTTTGTTCAAGCAGTGAAAAGTATTCATTAAAGTCGGACCATCTTGAGACGATGCCTAATTCCTGCAGGTCTGTCTCGCGGTGTCTGAATGCCTCGCCATAAAGAGGCGCTGCAGAAAGGCCGCAATTGCCGTTTATCTCAGTGGTTATACCCTGAAAGACCTTCCCCTCAGCGCGGTTGTCGGCAAGGAGTGTAAATTCAGAGTGTGAGTGTGTATCAATAAAACCGGGAGCAACTGAAAGGCCTTTTGCATCGATGGTCTTCTCTGCAATTAATGAGGCAGAATCATTTGCAGGCAAAACAGATTCGATCCTGTCCCCTGTTATTGCTATATCAGCACAAAAAGGCTCATTGCCGCCGCCGTCATAAAGCCTGCCGTTTTTTATTAAAAGGTCAATAACCCTTCCCATTATCCCCTTCAACAAAAAAGCTCTCCGGCGAGGTTATGCTCTGCACAAACACAGGCATCAGGAAAACCGCCATATGCCTGATGCGTCCCATAAAACCTCCGGTATCCTTCCTTTTCATCCCTTCTTTATAAATGCCGGTGAGGTGGGCTATCAGCACAGGGAAGGCCTTCATCGTCAGCCGCATGATATGAAAAAAATCGTTCACAGGCAGCCCTGTCCTTTCCAAGGGGCTAAGAAGCCTGTTCATTGCATGTATCAGCTCATCTATCGGGATTAAGTGTGTCAGTATCTTTGCGCCGAAGATCATAGTAAAGACCCTCAATGTCCTCACTCCTGATAGCAGGAGCCCTTCATCAGTCACAGCAAGAAAACCGAGGTCATAGATTATCCTGCCCGGATGAAAAAAGAGGTTGCCTGCAAATGTAAAAACGAGGAATATTGTTATAGGGAAAATACCGCTTTTTGTCTTTTTGAAGGGTATAAACAACAAAAAAAACGAAACGCTCAGGCCTGCAATGACATGATAGCAGATGCCTTTGACGGCAAACAGGCTGATTGCAAGGATGACATAAGCCAGTATGAATGTCATGCGCTATTTTTTTGATGATGCCTGAAGGGACCGTCTCGACTTTTCAGAACCAAGGCTTGCCTTCTTAGCCATCTTCTGCTGCGGATGGGTAGCGTAGAAATACGCCCTGATGCCTGAGGCAATTGAACCGGCTAACATGTTCCTGTATGATTCTTTTGAGAGGAGCTTTTCTTCCTCAGGATTGCTTATGAATGAAACCTCTGCAAGTATGGACGGCATGGATGCGCCTACAAGCACATAGAACAACGCCTGCTTTACACCGAGGTTGGCTGTCTTCCTGTAAACAGTGCCGACATCGTTCACAAGCGAATTCTGGACATAGCTCGCAAGCTTCATAGACTCTTCCCTCTTGTAGTCCCTGCTCAGGTCGCTCAGTATCACATCGAGTTCGTTTCTGTATTTCTCCATCTTCTCCTTCATCTTCTTTAAAGATATATCGTTCTCCCTCGCAGCGACCCTTATAGCCTCCTCGTCGTTTGTCCAGTTAAGGAGATAGGTCTCTATCCCGCGCGCATTCCTGTTCGGACTTGCGTTTACATGAATTGAGACAAACAGGTCAGCATCCTTGTTCCGGGCTATGGCAGTCCTCTCCTCAAGAGGGATGAATACATCCTTGTCCCTTGTGAGAGAGACCTCGAGGTCTGGTTCTTTTGAGAGTATATCCCTGGTCCTGAGTGCGATATCGAGAACAACATCTTTTTCATAGAGTCCCTTAAGACCAACAGCCCCGGGGTCATGGCCTCCATGCCCGGGGTCAAGCACAACGACCCTCTTTGCGACTACCTTAACCTGTTTCTTTGAATTGACATCAATAACCAGCCTTATTGGGTTCTCGAGCACAAAGGTATTAAAGTCTTCCATCTTATCGAGGTCAAGCACAACCCTGACTGTCTCAGCGTCATACTGCCCTGCCCTGACCGCTTTCAGGATGCCGTCTCCAACCGGCAAATTGCTCTTTATTTCCTTTATTATCTTTGAATTCTTAAGGTCAAAATAAACCCTGTTCGGATTAGAGATCCGGTTTGATGTGTATTCAACAGGCTGGGACAGATAGACCACAACCCTTGTATGGCCTGAAGCAGACCAGTAGCGGATATCATTTATGATCGACTTCTCAGATGAATCAGCAAAGACTTTAAGGGCAGACATGGATAAAATACTGAAAAGCATAACACAATAGAATAAAAGCCTTTTGCCGGACTTCACGCCGTTATTCATACTGCCTTGACTTCAACTACCTCGGGGATCTCCTTCTTTAAATTCATTTCAACACAGTTCTTTATCGTGAGGGAGGACATGGAACAGGTGCTGCATGCGCCTTTAAGCCTTACATACACGATGCCATCCCTGATCTCGACCAGTTCAATATCTCCTTCTTCGGTCTTGAGGATACCCCGCACTTTTTCAAGAACTTCCTCAACTCTTTTCTTCAACATCTTGTTTCCTATATATAATAATAACTAAATAAATTTGATTATGCAAGTGATTTTTTGACAAAACCTGTCCTATTTATCTTATCCTATCATCTATAATATTCACAAAACAGCCTTAATGAAAAAGGAAATGAAGTTCTGATAAACATGAATGCCGGCGGCAATGTAATCAACAGGGTTATCTTATATCTTAAGATGATAAAGTTCTCCCACTCTGTCTTTGCGCTTCCATTTGCCTTTACAGGGGCAATAATGGCTGCATCAGGGATACCCTCATCGGCACAGGTATTCTGGATTGTTGTTGCTATGGTCGGCGCAAGGTCTGGGGCGATGGGCATGAACAGGATAATTGACCGCCATATCGACAGGGAAAACCCGAGGACTCAAAACAGGGAGATACCTTCAGGCAAGATCAGTGTGTTTGATGCATCTGTCTTTACAGCAGCCTCCCTGCTCCTGCTTATCGCTGCTGCCTACAAGCTAAACCCGCTCTGTTTTAAGCTGGCCCCTGTTGCGATAATTGTCCTCGCTCTCTATTCCTACACAAAGAGGTTCACATGGATGTCGCATTTCATCCTCGGCATTGCTATTTCTGCAGCGCCTTTAGGTGCATGGATAGCAGTCAGGGGAAGCCTTGACCCTGCCATACTGTGCTTGAGCCTTGCAGTAGTGTTCTGGCTTGCAGGTTTTGATGTGCTCTATGCGCTGCAGGATTTAGAGTTTGACAGGACACATGGCCTCTACTCGGTGCCCCAGAGGTTCGGGATAAAGAAAGCCTTGCTCCTTTCGAGAGTCTTCCATGTAATTGCGGTCGGCCTGCTCATATTTACCGGGTTTATCCTCAGGCTCGGGATTTTTTACTGGACAGGCATGGCAGTTGTCCTCATCCTCTTTTTTTATGAACATTCTCTCGTCAAATCCGATGATCTAAGTAAGCTCAATATGGCCTTTTTTAATATGAACGGCTATATCAGCGTCACAGTCTTTCTGTTCACCCTGCTTGAGTATGTAGTGAGCTCTTAGCTCTCTGCTCTCTGCTCTCATAACAATCCTCTTGTTTATGCTCTCAAAATCTTTTAAAATCATTCCATGAGTTTTTACAGGAATAAATGGTTCTGGGCAATCGCAATAATACTTTTGTTGTCATCATCTCTTTTTATCTATTTAAAAGTATTCAATGCCCCATCTGTCAAGGTTTTAAAGGCCGTGAGACAGCGCCTTATTATCACTGTTACAGCAACATCCACAGGCACCATAAAGTCGGACCATGACGCCAAGATAACTGCGAGGAGGACGGGCCGGATAACCTCCCTGATGATAGAGGAAGGCGATATCGTCAAAAAAGACTCGGTTGTTGCCGAACTCGACAGGGAAGAGGCCTTGCACAACCTCTCAATGGCTGAGGCAACCTTCCGGAAGTCTGAACATATCCTGAATCAGATAAAGGCCTCCTTCGATTTCTTCAAGGTCGATATAGAAAAAAACATCGACAAGGCCAGGGCTACCCTGTCAGAAACAGAGAGCAGGCTAAAGAGGTTCACAGGCCTGAAAGAAATGGAATTTATTTCAGATATGGACCTCGATTCTGTACAGAAGGAATATGCAGTCGCAAAGGCAAACCTCGCCTCAGCAATAGCCTCAAGGGAACAGGTAAAGGCAAAGGCGTCAGAGATAAAGGCACAGGAGGCTGCCGTCATTGAGGCAAAAGACAACCTCGCAATATCAAGGCTTGCCTATGAGTACTCCTTTGTGACCTCCCCCTTATCAGGTGTCATAACGTCAAGACCTGTCAAACTCGGTGAAGGCACGGCTGCAAGCACTCTCATAGCAACAGTCGTCTCCTTTGACTCCCTCTATATAGAGGCTTTCATAGACGAGGCTGATGTCGCTAAGATATCAAGGGGTCAGCTCGTGAATATAGCAATGGACGCATATCCGGGCATGGTCTATGCAGGCGAGGTATACAGGATATCCCCTGTTGTGCTCGGCGGCAAGCAGGAGACAAGGACCTTCGAGGCAAGGGTGAGGTTCAAAAACACCCCTCCTGTTATAAAGCCCGGCATGTCTGCTGATATAGAGATTCAGGTCGACAGCATCGACAAT
>CAKKPH010000054.1 GCA_919901585.1 Thermodesulfovibrionales bacterium
CTTTTCTGTCACAAAATCAGGATAGACTGCAGGCATATATATCGCAGTGCTGCCCTTAAAATTGTTCCTGAATTTTATGCAGTTCTTTGCCTCTCCTGCAAAGTCAAGCTCCTTGCGAACAGTCCTGGAAAACTCTTCCACAATGCCTATGGGGTTAAAGAACCTGCTCTCAGGGACATGCTTATCAAGCAGACGGGCAGCTACAGTCAGGATATTTATGTCTGTCTCTATATTGTCGCTTATCGCAGGGCGCTGGACCTTGACAACAACATCTGTGCCATCCCAGAGCCTTGCAACATGCACCTGAGCTATCGAAGCAGCAGCAATAGGTTCTTCATTGAATTCTTGGAAAAGTTTCTTTAACGGTATCCTGATCTCGTCTTCTATTGTCTGTATTGCCTCACTCGCAGGGAAGGGCGGCACCTCGTCCTGAAGCTTCTTGAATTCATTCGCAAATGTTGCTGTGATGAGGTCAGGCCTTGATGAGAGGACCTGTGCGAGTTTTATAAAGCTCGGGCCGAGTTCTTCAAAGGCCATCCTGAGCCTTTCGGGTACTGTAGGGCTCTTAAGAGCAGGCCAATGGCCAAAGGTCTTTAGCCGTTTTCTGAAGGGGATGTACCTGCTTAGCTGTATCTGGTCTATAATACGACCGAAGCCGTGCTTAAGTAATACATTTACAATCTGCTGAAGCCTTCTTGCAGACCTGTATGAGCGGGTCAGTCTGAACAGGGTCACTTAATCTATCCCTTTATCTGCGGTTGGGCCCCCTCAATCTTCTTTATACGGTCTGACAACTCCAGAACCTTTTTATTGAGATTTTCGATGTCATCTCTTGTAGGGAGATTCATCTTCTCGAGTGCCTTTGATGATATCTCAGAGAAACTCTTAGTAAATTGTTCCGCAGTCTTATCAGCAGCGTCAGTCCATTCCTTGACGAGCTTTGCACCCTGTGATTCGCTGAGTTCTCCCTTTTTTACAAGTTCATCTATAAATTCCCTTACCTTTTCTTGCACACCGAAACCGGCAAGTATAGCATTCTTCACTATATCAAACAGTGCCATAAAACACCTCCATTTATATTTTGATATCCCTTTTGACTATATCGTACACAGTTTCAACGGCTTTGTCCAGCTTGTCTATACCGGAGGTCCCTCCCTGTGCCATCTCAGGCTTGCCGCCGCCCTTGCCGCCTGTCAAGGCAGCGATCTCCTTGAGTATGCTGCCTGCGCTGATTTTTTTTGTGAGGTCCCTGGTCACCATCGAGAGCATAGACGCCTTGCCGTCCTTTGCTGAGGCTATGAATATTATGCCGCTGCCTATCCTGTCCCTCAGGTTGTCGGCAAGGACCCTCAGGTCATCCTGCCCGAGCCCATCAAACCTGTAAGCGAGCACATTTATACCGTTTACGATCCTTGCATGCTCCATTATCTGGGCAGAATCCTTTGCAGCAGTCTTGCCCTTAAGCGCCTCTACCTGTTTTTCGAACGCCTTCATCTCTGTTAAGAGTTTCTCAAGCCTCTGAAAAGCGCTGTCGGTCCGCAAAAGATCATTAATCTTTCTGACCTCCCCAACCCTTTCGTTCATATAACCAAAGGCCGCAGTTCCGGTAAGTGCCTCAATCCTCCTTATCCCCGATGCAACACTTCCCTCAGATACGACCACGAAGAGTCCAATCTCACCGGTCGATTTGCAGTGAGTGCCGCCACAGAGTTCAGAACTGAAATCCGGTATGCTTACGACCCTTACTGTCTCTCCATATTTCTCGCCGAAAAGGGCCGTGGCACCTGATTCAATTGCTGATTTGATATCAGTAACAGATGTGTTTACAGGGAGGTTAGCGAGGATCTTTTCATTAACAAGGTCTGTGATGGCTGTTATCTCATCATCATTAAGCCCTGAAAAATGGGTAAAGTCGAAACGGAGTCTTTCAGGTGAGACAAGAGAGCCGGCTTGTTTTACATGGTCGCCAACGACTGACCTTAAGGCCTCGTGCAGCAGGTGTGTGGCAGTATGGTGCCTCATGGTCGACCTCCTCAAGTCAGGAGCGACCCTGCACTTTACCCTGTCCCAGACACGCAGCCTTCCCCTCTTTACTTTAACTACATGGCAATGAAAACCCTCAACAGGCTTTTTGGTGTCAAGCACATGAAGAAGCGAACCCTTGCCTGTGATGTCGCCGGTATCGCCGACCTGTCCTCCTGATTCCCCGTAAAAAGGAGTAGTGTCGAGAAAAACATCAGCCTCATCACCTTCTGATATCTCATGCGTGACCCTGCCGTCTTTTAAAATCGCCTTTATCACAGACTCTGACTCGAGAGAATCATAACCCTTGAATTCTGTCTTTCCTACTTCGGACGCAAGTTCCTTGTATATCGAGGCAACAGCCTCTTCTTCTCCAACCCAGGAGGCCCTTGCCCTTTCCCTCTGTATCTCCATCTCCTTATGAAAGCCTTCTTCGTCGATCGACAGCCTGCTGTCTTCTGCAATATCCCTGGCGAGGTCAACAGGAAAGCCATACGTGTCATAAAGCCTGAAGATCTCGCTTCCCGGAATGATGTTGATGCCTGAACCGTGAGACCTCTTGATAAGGTCGTCCATGATCCTTATGCCCTGTTCAAGGGTGCTCGCAAAACGGTCCTCTTCCATCAGGAGTATCTTTGATGAACGCTCCCTCTCGTCAATGAGTTCAGGATAGACATCTCCCATGGCCTCATTTACCGAATCAAGGAGTTTGTATAGCAGGGGCTTCTCATGACCGAGGAGCTTTGCATACCGGGAGGCCCTCCTGATTATCCTCCTGAGCACATAGCCCCGGCCTTCATTTGACGGCATCAGACCTTCTGACAAAAGAAATGCAATGGCCCTTATATGGTCTGCTATGACCCGGATCGATATGTCTGTTTCAGGGTTTTTCCCATAAGTGGAACCTGTGTGATGGGTTATTAAGGATATTATAGGCGCAAAGAGATCGACGTCAAAACTATTTAACTTGCCCTGGAGTACAGCAGAGAGCCTCTCAAGTCCCATACCGGTATCAATGCTCGGTTTGGGCAGAGGCGTTAGAACGCCTTTTTCATCGCGGTTGAATTGCATGAAGACGAGGTTCCATATTTCCAGGAACCTGTCGCAATCGCAACCAACAGTGCATTCAGGACTTTTGCAGCCAACCTCATTGCCCTGATCTATTATTATCTCAGAGCATGGGCCGCATGGGCCTGTGTCTCCCATCTGCCAGAAATTATCTTTGGCACCGAGTCTTACGATCCTCGATTCGGGCATATCCGAATTTTCGAGCCATAACTTTATAGCCTCGTCATCGTCCTCAAAGACAGAGACCCATATCCGTTCCTTCGGGAGTCTGAAAAGGCCTGTCAGAAGCTCCCATGCGAATATTATAGCGTCCTTTTTGAAATAGTCTCCGAATGAGAAATTGCCGAGCATTTCGAAGAAGGTGTGATGCCTCGCAGTCTTGCCTACATTCTCAAGGTCACTATGTTTGCCTCCGGCCCTCATGCATTTTTGGCTTGAGACAGCCCTCTTGGAGGCCCTTGTTTCTTCACCGAGGAATATGGATTTAAACTGGACCATTCCGGCGTTTGTGAAGAGCAGGGTAGGGTCGCCTTTGGGGATGAGTGATGAGCTCTTTACTGTCTGGTGCCCTTTTGAATTGAAATATTCAAGAAACGCCTTGCGTACCTCAAAGCTTTTCATCAGTAGTTCTTCCCTCCGCCCTCTGTTTAATGTTCGGCTGTAATGCTGTCCGGCATGCTGAGGTCCATATCCCTAAGCGCCTTTTTTATGATCTCATATGAATATCCCTTGCGCATGAGGATGCCATATAATTTTCTTATTACCATATTCTCAGGCAGGTCTCTCATAAGCCTCAGTTTTTTTTGGATAAGCCTGCCTGCTGTCTCAAACTCATCAATCTCCTTTACGGCTTCTGTTATTATGCCCCGTGGTATCCCCCTGTCAGCGAGGAACCTCCTTGTCCCTGATGCTCCGAGATGCTTGTATTCGGCAGCCAGCCTTGACAGGGAAGATGCAAGCCTTGCATCGTCGATCAGGCCGCTTGACCTGAGCTGCCTCAGGACCTTGTTCGATATCCCTTCGTCAAATCCCTTTGTATTGAGTTTATCTATAAGCTCCTTCTCGCTCCTTGACCTGTAGCTTAGCAGCCTGTATGCATAGTTCAACGCCATTTTCACAGGGTCGTCAGACTTCATTTCTGGAATCTCTCAATCTCAATGCCCTTTGGCTTGGTCTCTGTCGACCCATTGTACGTCATTTCGCTTGTAGAGCTTATCCCCTTGACCTTAAGTATAAAATCATCCGGGTTCGAAGCTGCCCTTAAAGCCTCTTCGTAAGTGATCATGCCCTCTTTGTAAAGATCGAATATCGACTGATCAAAGGTCTGCATGCCGTAGTGTATCTTGCCTTGAGCTATCACATTTAGGAGCAGTTTTGTCTTGTCAGAATCAAGTATGCAGTCCTTTGCTGTAGATGTAGCAACCAGTATCTCTGCCGCAGGGACTCTGCCTTTGCCATCTGCCCTCGGCATAAGCCTCATAGATATTATGCCCTTTAAAACAGAGGCCAACTGAAACCTGACCTGATTATGCTGGTAGGGCGGGAAAAAGGATATGATGCGGCTGACAGTCTCTGTTGCGTCTACAGTATGAAGGGTGCTGAGGACCAAGTGTCCTGTCTCAGATGCTGTCAGGGCGGTCTGTATCGTCTCATAGTCGCGCATCTCGCCGACGAGTATCACATCCGGGTCCTGTCTTAAGGCAGACCTGAGGGCACCTCCAAAGGATTCAGTATCATTACCGACTTCCCTCTGGCTGACAATGCTCTTTTTGTCCCTGTGCAGATATTCAATAGGGTCTTCGATAGTTACTATATTGCGTGTCTTGTTCATGTTTATATAATCGACCATTGCAGCAAGTGTTGTCGATTTACCGCTTCCTGTCGCGCCGGTGACAAGCACAAGCCCCCTCTCTTCCATAGATATCTTCTTCAAGACATCAGGCAGGTTAGTATCCTCAAGGGTAGGGGTCTTGGAGGGTATTATCCTGATGACTAAGCCGATGGTGCCCCTTTGTACATAAAGGTTGCACCTGAACCTGCCGAGGCCAGGGATGCTGTAGGCAACATCCGCATCGTTCTTCTTTTTGAATGTCTCATACTTCGAAGGGCTCATCACACCCGAGGCGATTTTTATGGCATCCACCTGAGTGAGCCGCGGTTCAGAGGCCAGGGGGATGAGTTCGCCTGAGATGCGCAATACAGGAGTGGAGCCGACCTTTAGGTGGATGTCGGAGGCTCCATGCTGCATGGCGGTTTTTAATAGTTCGTTCAGCTCCAAGCTTATCTCTTTGCCTCAGCAAGTTCGATTATCTTCTGCTGGACAGCATCAGCAACCTCAGGGTTGTTTTTCAAAAAATCCTTTGCATTCTCCCTGCCCTGTCCAATTCTGCTGCCGTTATAGCTGTACCATGAGCCTGACTT
>CAKKPH010000055.1 GCA_919901585.1 Thermodesulfovibrionales bacterium
GATGATATGTAAAGGTGGTGTCTGCCTGCCGCGTAGCCTACGATAGCCGTGCTGACCGACAGGAACAATCCCTGCCACGCAAATAAATGGATAAGCCCGTAAATCCTCCTCTGGACGAGCATCCCGAAGGCGGTAAGGAGCACCATGGCTGCGAGGAAACTGATTATCTGAGCTGTGGTCTGAGCATCCATATCACTCCAGTATAAAATGTGAGAGCATGCCCAGTGTTGCCAGCAGGAATGCAGCCCCCAGAAATTCGGTTACACGGAAAAGCCGCATCTTTGCGAGGCCGGTCTCAATAAGCACCAGTACTATTCCTGCAAGACCGAACTTTATTATAAGGTAAAATAGCGCGAGCGGCAGCGCTGACACGTTCCCCACCTCAGCAATGCCCCAGGGGAAGAAGGCGGCCGCACCGAGGGACATAAAGAGGAAGAGCTTCATCATCCCCGCCCATTCAATAAGGGCGAGGTGCCTTCCGGAATATTCAAGTATCATCGCCTCATGGATCATTGTGAGCTCAAGATGCGTTGCAGGATTATCAACAGGTATCCTTCCGGTCTCGGCGATCGCAATCATGACAAAGGCAAGGAAGGCAAAGGCAAGGGAAGGCCGCAGCACCATATGGATATCGCTGCTGGATATCACATGGGCGATCCGGGACAGTGATGTGGACTTGCTCGCCAAAGACATAGTAAAGACTGCCATGAGTATTGCCGGTTCAGCAAGGGATGCAATCATCATCTCACGGCTTGAGCCCATGCCGCCGAAGGCTGTGCCGATGTCCATCCCCGCCAGGGCAATAAAGAACCGTGCAATGGCAAAGAGCGCAACGAGGGCAATTACGTCAGCAATTGCAGAAAGAGGCAGGTCAACCGACAGTATCGGGATAATCCCTCCGGCAAGGAGGGTTGCCCCGAACACAAGATAGGGCGTAAAGCGGAATATCCACGAGGCGTTTTCCGCCAGCACCACATCCTTTGCAAAGAGCTTTGAAATATCCCTGTAAGGCTGAAGCAGACCCGGGGACTTGCGTCCCTGTGACCAGCACTTCACCATCTTTACCCACCCTGCAAAGAGCGGAGCAGCGGCAAGGAGGAGCAAAACCTGCAATAGTTCTATTACAAACGGCAGCATATTTATCTCACAAACAACAAGAGCGCTATAAGCGTTATAAACGAATAAATGAGATACGTCTGAATACGGCCCTGCTGGAGCCTGCCTGTCTTGCGGGCTATCCAGAAGCTTGCATCAGTGACCGGCTTATAGAGCCAGACCCAGAAGCGGTCGCGAACCCGGAGGACGTAATTGAGTCTCCGGGGAAAAGCGCTGTGG
Organism: Thermodesulfovibrionales bacterium; assembly: GCA_919901585.1. Lineage (GTDB taxonomy): Bacteria > Nitrospirota > Thermodesulfovibrionia > Thermodesulfovibrionales > UBA9159 > CAKKPH01. The sequence continues at coordinate 1,336 of CAKKPH010000055.1, forward strand.
GCAGCCTGAGGCCGCAGTCTCACCTGCTCCTTTATACTGAAAAGATAGCCGAATATCCTCCGTATGGGCATCGAAAAGGAGGTTGCGTTATACTGCATCCTGCTGGTAAGCTTTTCAAAGCCGCAGTCCCAGATTGCGGCCCGGTGGATTGTCCCGGGTTTTACATGGAGCAGGAGGTATGCTGCCACAACTACCGTAGAAATGCCCAAAAAAACGATGCTTCCTGAATATGAGGCCCTTTCAGGCGCAACAGGCGTAAGCCAAAGCCAGCCGTATTCCCCTGCTGAAGCGCTTATAGTCTGCCCGACCAATTGCACGGGAACGGTATCCATCCATCTGATAAAGAAGGTCGGCAGAACGCCGAGGAGCAAACAGGTAGCGGCAGCCATAATCATCCCTAACCTCATTGGCCAGTTAGCCTCATGAATGTGTGGTTTGTGATGTCCGCGCCAGTGTCCAAGAAATGTAACGCCAAATGCCTTTACAAAACATGCAGCAGCCAGAGCGCCTGTAAGTGCAAGAAGCGCAGCGCCAATAGGCATGAGCAGTTTTAAAAGTGGCGCCGGCAGGGACGGCGAGAGCAGAAATGCCTGAAAGGTAAGCCACTCCGACACAAACCCGTTAAACGGCGGAAGCGCAGATATTGAAACGCATCCGATGAGAAAGAGGGCCGCTGTCCACGGCATACTGTGGATGAGCCCGCCCATCTCTTCCATATTGCGTTCCTTTGTGGCATGCAGTACTGCCCCGGCGCCCATAAAGAGGAGGCCCTTAAACATTGCGTGGTTGAGGGTATGATACACCGCGGCAGTGAGGGCAAGGGCTGCAATAAGCGGCATGTTGAATGAAGTAAAGACCATGCAAAGCCCTATGCCGATGAGGATGATCCCTATGTTCTCTACGGAATGGTAAGCAAGGAGTCTCTTTAAGTCATGCTGCATAAGCGCATAAAGAACGCCCATTACAGCAGAAACAAGTCCGAACACCAGCACAATAGCGCCCCACCACCATGGGAATACCTTAATCAGGTCAAAGGTTATCCTTATAATGCCATATATGGCAGTCTTGAGCATGACGCCGCTCATCAGGGCAGAGACATTTGACGGAGCCACAGGATGAGCCTCTGGCAGCCAGACATGGAGCGGGACAACACCTGCTTTGGCGGCAAACCCGAAAAAGGAGAGAAAGAAGGCGGCGGTTGCCCATTCCACCGGAAATTTTGAAGCCCGCATTGCGTCGAAAGTATAGCCGCTGAAATCCCTGAACCCTGTAGCAAGCCCTGCCATGACTCCGAAGGATAAGAGAATGGCTACTGCGCCGATATGCGCAATCACAATATAAAGGAAAGCAGCCCGCCTGTTCTCCGCACGCTCATCCTCATACATCACAAGGAAATATGACGCAGCAGCCATCAATTCCCATGAGATAAGGAAGAAAAGCGCATCATCTGCGAGCACCACCATAAACATGCCTGCTATAAAAATGGAGTAGAAGATAATCAGCCGTGTTACAGGTCTCTGTCCGATGAACCCCCTGATATAGCCGATAGAATAAACCGATACATAGAATGCAAGCAGTCCTATGGTTGTCAGAAAGAAGCCTGAAAGAGGGTCGAGCCGCAGGTGAAACGGCAGTTCGGGCAGGCCGAGAGCGAGGATTGACCTGTCTGTTGTTCCGTTCCCCACAGTCCACACCCCTGAGATAACCGCAAGCAGAGATGCGGCTGACGCAAGAGAAAAACCGGCAATGACCATGACTCCCTGATTTTTCCTGAAGAGGGGGACGATGAGGACCAGCGATAATAAAAGCAGGACAGATAAGGATGCAAGATCAAGAGGGGTGGGAGTCACAGCTTAACCGTTAATTCCCCGGACACTTTCCTTAAAAGCGTGGTATAAAATTCTGCGGTACTGCAGGGTCCGGTTATTATGCTGAGATACATTTATCTGTTAGCTGTTCTTGAGCAAAGATGAAAAGGCATAAAAATATTTTAGGGATAACATACGCCTTTGTCAAGTAAACAGCAGGCAGCGTTTAAATCATAACCTGTTCATGGATGTTTATCCCTGTGCCTTAGCTAATGCACAGGACAGTGGGCATGGCCTATTACCCTTGAGGTAACGCTACCCATGAGGAGTCTCTTCAGTCCTGACCAGCCGTGGTCTCTTACCGGACATTTAGTAATGCCTATCATGGTCAGTGCCCTCCTGACTTAAGTATGCCTGATGCTGCGAGCGCAAGCACCAAAACCTCAAGTATTGCGATAACCCCAAAAACGGCGTCTTTCTTTCTGAAAAGTATAGGGATGATCCTTATATAACAGAGAATGGTAACGCCTGCGAGAAAGGCTATGCCGATGAAATTGAGAAAATCCCCCCTGCCTATCATGTTGAGCCAGCCCCAGCCATGCGGTATATGAGTTACTTCGAGGTATTTATGAACTGGAAGGCTCCAGTATTTCGGAAGGTCATTTACAGGTATATGAGGCGTTAAAGCGCCTGTCAGATAGATTGCGAATGTAATGACAAGCATGACTAATCCGAGTTTCATGCCGGTATCAAGAATCTTTGCATATGCGAGCTGTTCTTCTGTTGCCGTTGATTTCTTTTTCATGAATCCTCCGTTTTATAGTGTCAGTGTCAGTAAACAGTGTCAGTGTCAGAAAAACGAATCACTGTTTTTATCAGTTCCATATCCCGAGCCCTTTGAGCAATGCCCTTGAACCTGCAAAAAGGAGCATCACAATGACTATGTAGCGGATTGCCGCGGGCCTTGTCTTTGCGAGAATCCTTACACCGACAATCGAGCCGAGCATTATGCCGATAATAGAAGGCACAACCATCATCGGAAGCACTGCCCCGTTGTTGACATAAATCCATGCTGCTGAGGTATCAGTTATTGAAAGCAAGAATTTACTTGTCGCGACTGAGACCTTCAAGGGCGCTCCCATCATGAGGTTCAGGACAGGCACATTTGCCCAGCCTGCGCCGAGGCCGAACATGCCTGCCATAACACCTATCAGGATGAAGGCAGCAAGCCCCTGAGGTGTCCTGTGGATTTTCCAATTGACATCCTGACCTGTGGATGCCTCGTGATAGACCCCGTTAATCTTCAGGGCAGCCGAGAGCGCATCAGCCTGTTTAACGTCAGGGTACTCTGATTTTTTTGCCATAATCATGATTCCGACTATGCCGAGGATAGTAGCTCCGAGGGCGGTCTGGACGACATCCGTCGGCAGTGCGAGCCCGATCATCGCACCGACAATAGCGCAGGCAGATGCAATTAAACCAACCGGCAGTGCGAGCCGCAGGTCAGCCATGCCTTTTTTGAGAAGGCCGGGGCCTGCTGCGAGCGCTCCGGCAAGCGCAACGAGAAGGCCTGCGCCTCTCACAAAGTCAAGATGGAACGGAAAAAACCCGCCTATGATCGGAACAAAGAGCACTCCTCCGCCGACTCCGCCGAGCACTGCGACAATGCCGAGAACAAATGTGACAATGAATAAGACCAGAGGCCATACCCACCACGGGATGGCTATTTCTGCAGATGCCGGAGCAGCCGGCGCATCAACAGACGCAAGGGTATAGCCTGCAAACAGATGGAAGATTAAGAATGCAACCATAAAAACTAAAGAAATCCTAAATGATGCATGGCGATCTTTGAATCTTGATTTTCCGGACATCATAACTGTGACCCTTCCTCCTCACAATAAAGTTCTTCATTATGCAATAGCAGTGTAGCTTTTTGCATCATAAAATTATCTTATTATAATGGCATTGCTATGCAAAAGAACCATTTCTTTTTCTTTTCAGCCTATTTAGTTATTTTATAAACTCACTACAGCCCAAAATAAAGACAACATTAAGGGCTGAAGACCTCATAACTATAATAACGACACCTCACCTGCAAGTTTAACTATAAGATAAAATTATAATTCAATTAAAATAATTAATGAATAAATACCTTGACAAGCTGTGTCAAATCTGTTTTAATCTTCTCAAATGGTATCAAGACATGTCAAATTAAATCGAGACAAGCCGAAATGTTCGGAAGGATTCCCGACGCGCTTCGCTTGCGGGAATGACACCTTACTATGGTAAAAATTAAGAACGGCAAAAAATATTACCGGACTAATGAGGCCTGTGAGATGGCCGGCATAAGCAGGGCGACTTACTTCCGCTGGCTTAAGGTCGGTGTTATTAAAGATGTTATGTATAAAGACAGGAGGGGCTGGAGGCTTTTCTCTGATGACGACATAAAGAGTCTGAAAGAAGAGGCCTCAAGGATAAAGGCAGAACCGTATCAGCCGGACTTAAAATTCGAGAAATGATTAGGGGTATATATTAATGAATATGAATAATCAGATTGGGAATCTCTCTCCGGATTTTAAGACGTTCTTTACAAAGAACGAAAGGGAATTGTCCTCAGTCGAAGGGAATCTGCTGAGCGTTGCCAAGGGCAAAGAGGTCAAGACAGTTTTTGTAACGAGCTGTTACCCGTCAGAAGGCAAGACAGTCTCTGCCGTCAGCATGGCATACGCGCTCGCAACTATCGCAAATTCGCGTGTCCTGCTGATAGACGGGAACCTGCATGCGCCGAAGATCCACGAACTCTTCCATATCAACAATACACCCGGGCTGACTGATTTACTGCTTGCAAACACTGAGGCCAACGGCCTGATAAGGAAGACGGAGTACGACAGCCTGTCGATTATGCCATGCGGCACTGACCTGTTCAATAAACTCGATGCCTTTGAGGCAGAGATGCTCAAGGAAAAACTCGCCGCACTCACACAGGTCTATAACTTTATTATTGTCGACGGTTCTTCTGTGCTCAGCTCTTCTGAGACAACAATGATAGCCAATAAATTTGACGGTGTCGTCTTTGTCGTCGAATGTGAAAAGACCAAGTGGGAGGTCCTCCAGCAGGCGAAAGACAAGATAGCCGGCGTCGGAGGGAATATACTTGGGGTAGTCCTGAACAGGAGAAAATACTATATCCCGCAGAAACTATATGCAAAGGTTTAAAGATAAACATATGACCACTGCCGTTTGGAACCTGAGAAGGAAGGGTTTATTAATTGTTCTTTTGTCCATAATGCTTCTTGCAGCATCTTGCGCTACGAGAAGGAGTGAAATGCCTGTAGATGCAGAGGTTGAGCTCGAAAGGACCTCTTTCACATTTTCAATGGATGAGCATCCCTTTGACCTGTTCACCGAATACCGCATTGTGCCCGGGGACATACTGGACATCCTCTTCCAGTTCTCGACGTGGCTTAGAAGAGAGGGTTTTAAGCTCGAGATAGACCATACAATCCAGATAAGGTTTCTCTATGCTCCGGAGCTTGATATTGAACAAAGGGCTAAGCCTAACGGGTATATAACCCTGCATTATATAGGGGATGTATATGTGGTCGGTAAGACTGTTGAAGAGCTGAAAAAGGAATTGCAGGAAAGATACAAAAATATCCTCCAGATCCCTGAGATTACCGTTATAATCCCTGAATTCCGCGCAAATATAAAGGAGTTAAAGGCAGACCTGCATACAGCCCCGAGAGGTCTGAGCAGGCTTGTTACTGTGAGGCCTGACGGCTATGTGACCTTTCCGATGGTTGGAGATGTCTTTGTCGCGAGGAAGAATATCCCTGAGGTCAATAAAATCCTGAATGAGATGTATGACAAGATAATGCCGGGTCTGCATTGCGACCTCTTCCTCGAAAAAGCTGCAGGATCGGATATTTATGTGCTTGGCGAAGTGAATAAGCCGGGTGTCTATAGTATCCCAAGACCTGTAACTGTGTTAGAGGCATTAGCCCTTGCAGGGAGCTACACTTCAGGCGCCCAGCTCGACAGCATTTTTATAATAAGAAAGCAAGAGAAGCATATGGTAGCAACAAGGATCGATCTGAATAACACCCTTGCCTTTAACCAGAACAGCAATTTCTTTTTCCTGTTGGCAAACGACATAGTCTATGTACCGAAGACGTGGCTCAGGGATTCCGCAGAGGTGGCGCGTGACATAGCTGATGTGCTGTTCTTTAAAGGCTGGAGCATTGGCTTGGGCAAGACTATTAGCGATTTCCCGGTGAGGAAAAGGGAGAAGACACCATAATGGCAAAGACTGAAAACTACATAAGAGAGCTTTATTTTATAGTCTTCGCGCAGAGGAATGTAATAATCATGACTACCCTGCTCTTCTTTGTATTAGCAGTCCTGATTGCATTTCTCTGGCCGCCTGTTTACTCTGCCTCCGGCTCGGTGCTGCTCAAGGGCAGAAAGCAGGAGAAGACCCCTGAGGCCATTGAAAAGGTTGAACTGAAGCCTTCCGGCCTGAGAAAGGAAGACCTTGCCTCTGAAGTCGAGATAATAATTTCCCCGGATGTTGTCGAGATGACCATAAAAGCCCTTCAGGATAAGAACCTCCTCAAAAAAGATATCTCGACGACCAATGAGGTTTATTCGATCCAGAGGAGCATAAAGACGGCAATTATCCCGGCATCTAACGTTATAGGAATTACCTTCTTCAGCAAGAACCGGAAGGATGCCGTGAATATACTCAACACACTCATGGAGCAGTATATAATTTACAGACTGCAGGTCTATAACCCAAGCCAGGCAGAGACTTTTTACTCCCAGCAGACCGAAAAATTCAGGGGCGACCTCGACAAGAAAGAGCAAGACCTGATGGACATAGTGACGACTACAATGGTCGCAGACCCCCAAAAGGAGATGGAGAATAACCTGCTCCTCAAGCAGAAGCTCGAGGAGGTGTTATTTGCCCTTAAAAATGAGGCTATCGAAAAGAAGCAGATTGTATTGAACCTCGATAAGGTCCTTGGTGAAAAGAATATACAGATTTTCTCGTTTATCGATAATCTTTCCTTCACCAGCATGAACAGTAAAATTCAGGATCTATACATAGAACGGGGCAAGCTGCTCAGGGCATATAATGATGAAAGCGATAAGATCAAGCTGATAGACCGACAGATCAGGGATGCGATGGCCCTTTTGAGGTCAGAGGTAATCACATATAGGGACAACCATGCTAAGGTGTTCAGCGGCATAGACGCAAAGATCCGCAATACTGAGGATAAACTGAACAGGATAAATACGAGGAACGTCGAGCTGCGAAAGCAGGTAGCAGATATGGCGAGGGTTTCAAGAGAGGTGAAATTGAACGAGGTGTCCTATGAGACCTTTGCAAAGAGGAGAGACGAGGCAAAGGTCGATCGTACAGGCATAGCGACAAACCTTGCAACTATAAGCGTGTTGAGCAAGGCCTTCCCCTCGGATGGTCCGGTCTTCCCCAAAAAGGGGGTTGTGATACCTCTTGGCCTTCTCGCCGGTTTTATAACAGGCTGCAGCCTCGGGTTCCTGAGAGAGTTCTTTGACCATACATTCAAGAAACCGAGCGATGTGATCAGTTATGCCGGGCTGAATGTTATATTCTCGATACCGGAGATGGGGGTGATCAAGCCCTTGTTTAAGTTTAAATTCAGGTTATTGGCAGTTCCCCTGTTGTTTGTTGCGGCGTTCCTTATGGGTGGAGTCTTGAAAGACCTTGCCTCAATAAGGGATATCCCTCAGTTGCTGTCTGATCTGAAGGCAGGGAAAAACGTGGAGCCTGTATATCAGCCTGCATTGGAGGGCAGGGGAGAGGGTGCTGCCCGCGGGACTTATGAACAGCAAGACAGTGCGGAGACGGATGTCAGGCGACAAATGGATAGTCAGGGAGATACAACCGAAAAGCTTACGGCTGAGCCTAATACTGCAACCGCTCCACGGCATGGCAACCTTGCCAGGTTGGATGAAGATAATGACCGACATATAGTGAATGCCCGCTATGACAAGGACCAGAGTGCGATAATCACTTCTATAAAGAAATCTGTCCTTTTATACGACGAAAGTGAAGGACACTATTTTCTGCTGATCAACGTTTTTAAGGACAGGAAGGTTGCATATAAGGAGTCAGAGAAACTGCAGGGTATTGGACTTAAGTCATTTGTGTCTGCTGAGGGTCTTTCAGATAAGGGGACGATCTATCGTGTTCTCCTTGGACCATTCATGAGGAAGGGCGATGCACTTAAGATCAAGTCCGGATGGCAGGCTATTGCGCTTGTTGACTGAAAGAATAATTCCTGAGAATTTGTTTTTCGAAGGCATATTCAATTCGTTAATAGTAGTTGTTCATCCTGAACAGCTAACCTGGACATAAGTATGGTAAAGCAACCGGCTGAAAAACATGATATTTTCAGAAAAATAAGGAAAGTTAAGATCAAGACTGGTTATACCAGGACAGCTTCTGCTTTTAATAGATGGTTTAATTTATTTTTTGCTATATTTTTCATAATAATCTCAAGCCCCCTGATGTTACTGATCGCTATTTTAATAAAGCTGATAGACGGAAAACCGGTGCTGTACAAGGGTGTCCGTCTTGGACGGACTAAAAAACCCTTTATTATGTACAAGTTTCGCACCCTGATACCTGAGGCGCAGCAGATTATAGGCGCTGAGTTGTTGACAGAACAATTGTCAGTCAAGATGAAGATGAGGGTAGGCAGTGCCTTTGGAAAACTCCTGAGGGATACAAGGGTTGATGAGCTTCCCCAGTTGTTTAATATAGTAAAGGGGGATATGGACTTTATAGGCCCGAGGCCTGAGCGGCCTGAAATATACGAAAAGCTCTGTAAGAACATAAAAGGCTATGATAAGCGGTTCATTGTAAGACCCGGCCTGATAGGATATTCCCAGCTATTCACGCCGCACAGTACACCAAAAGAGATCCGGATGCATATTGATAACCTCTATCTGGCAAGGAAGCATAACCTTGTATGGGATTTTGTCATTATTATTTACACAATGCTTGTAGTCCTCGGAAAGATGTTCTATTTAGGCGCGAGGTTTCTTTGGAGGAATGTACTGCTTGTCAAACTTCTTGGATTCTTTTCTGAAAAACGGAGGTTCGAGAGGGTGCCGCTCGAAAACTCGAGGATCCAGATAGCAAAAAGGACAGAAGGCAAATGGGATTTTACGCATGAGGCTATGCTTGTCAACATAAATGAAGAGGCGATGCTTGTCTATGATAAAACCTTTGACTATGACAGCCTTGTAATAAGGATGGAGACGGTTCACAGCTACATCACAAGGCACTGTAATAATGTGAAGAGGAAGAAGACTGCGATATGTTATGGGACTATATACAGGAGGTACGAGCTGGACGGAAATGATTATGACTTTGCTTATGTAATAAAATATACACCGATGTCCCCGTTTAATATGTATATGATCCACCAATACTTCCTGAAAAAGAGTATGATATAAGCGAGGCTTTATTGTGAGGACGCAGGAAGACACCATCAATATCAGATTAATATATATAATCCTGCCTTTAATCGTAATAGTCGCTGCTGTCAGTTTCTTAACGACCCAAAACTATCTCTATGTAGTAGTGCCCGGACTTGCTATCCTCGCTCTCTTTTTGTTGGGCAGGTTCCCTGAGATAGGATATTATGCTATTGTCTTTATGATCCCGTTTGGTGCGTTCCGGGGAGCCGCTCCGTGGGTCATTGCCTTTGCCCTAACCGCTTTGACATTGTTTCAATTCCTTTTGAATAAGCGGATTACCGATAGGCTGAAATCGAGCCTCTGGATATGGTTTTTTGTATTATATGCAGTAAGCGCCTTCTCTGCTGTGATATCAGCATACCCTGAAACAGCATATCACGAGCTTAACCTGCTTGCCTCTGCATACATCTTCATTGCACTGAATTTAGTTTACTTATCATATAAATCTTTTTCAAAGACCTTGCCGGCAGTGCTGATCATTAGCATATCTATCGGCGCCTTTCTGGGTACAATTGCTCATTATTTTGAGATACCCTTTCTGGCACATACAATAGGTACAGGTGTCGACCCTCGCGCCGTAGGAGCTGCCACAGACCCTAACAACTTCTCATTGATGCTTATCTTCAGCATGCCCCTTCTTGTCCACTGGTTCTTTAGCGCCAAAAGGCCTGCAGAAAAGCTGTTTGTTGTCCTTGTGGTCTTTATGAATATTTATGGAATTGTCCTCACATACTCCAGAGGAGGGGCCATTGTCTTTTTAATAACGTTGCTGTTTATTCTTTTCGAGCACAGAAAGAGATTCAAGACAAAATATCTCGGCCTTCTGCTTGCATCAGTCTCTATATCTGCCCTTATGGTCATAGCCCTTGTTCCGGCTGATTACTGGGAACGGCAGAAGACGATGACCCATACGAAGACCGATACGGCGGTTGGAAGGAGGCTCTCTTATATAGTCGTTGCATGGGATACCTTTAAAAAGAATCCAATAATCGGGACTGGGCCGGGGACCTATAAGAATGTTTTTGCCGAATCAGGTTATGCCCGTCACTTTGCGTTGGAGACTGAGTTGGAGAAAGGCCCTGTAGGATTACAACGGCGTGCTCATAACACTTATATCGAACACCTCATCGGAACTGGGATCATCGGTTTCTTAGTCTTCCTTATTATTATCTGGATCGCATTGAGGAATTTCAGGAAAGCTCTTGATAATTGTAAAAAAAGCGGCAGAGAAGATATTGTTTCCATTATAACAGCCTACCGTCTGTCATTTATCTCTGTCCTGTTTTATCTGTTGGTTTTCAGTGATGTCTATCATAAGTACCTGCTTGTCTCCCTCGCCTTATCACAGGTGGCCATAAGGCTCTCTAAGGAAGATCCTTCAAAAGAAACAGGTGAATAGTCTGCTATGTCTTAATAGCCTTGTCTTTGCCCTCTCTTTAACCTGCATCCTGCTTGTTTTCCTGATCAATCCGCTTCTGATATGGATGCTTTACAGATTAAGAGGCGCTAAAGAAGTAAAGATAGCCAATATCCGGCCTTCGGTCAGTCTTATTACGGTCGCAAGAAACGCAGGGGGCCAGATAGCGGATAAGGTCAGGAACTCCCTCTCTCTCGATTATCCGCGTGAGGACTTCGAAATCATTATTTTCTCTGACGGATCGACTGATGATACTGAAGAGGTAGTGAGGCCGTTTGTGAATGAAAATATCCGCCTGCTCGTCTCTCTAGAACACAGGGGCAAGATCAGCGGCATGAACAGGGCTGTTGAGGCGAGCAAGGGTGATATCCTCTTTTTCTCGGACGTCGACACAATGCTCGAAAAGGATGCGATCGTCAACCTTGTTAAATATTTCGGCGACCCGGAAGTCGGAGGAGTTGCAGGGAGGCAGACCATCTATAAGGACAAGCAGGACATGGAGAAGGCGCAGAGGGACTATAAGAGGTTCGATACCTCAATAAAATCGCTCGAAAGCCTTACCGGCAGCATCTCTTCGAATGACGGAACGCTCTACGCGATAAGAAAGAGTCTGTTCCGGCCGATACCTCCTGCAGTGACTGACGACCTCTATGTCTGCCTGAATGTCGTTAAACAGAAATACAGGTTTATCTTTGAGCCGGACGTAAAGGCATACATTAAAGGTTCGTCACGTGACATCGCGCACGAGATCCAGAGGAGAAGGCGGATTATATCGACAAGCC
>CAKKPH010000056.1 GCA_919901585.1 Thermodesulfovibrionales bacterium
TTTGTCATTCCGGCAGAGCCTGTCCTCGCTTGTCGAGGATCGCCGGAATCTTTCTTTTCGGAAGGATTCCCGACGCGCTTAGCTTGCGGGAATGACACCTTACTTATGTACTCCTTGGTAACCTATGGGTCTCTATAATTTTTCATGTTGCTTTTAATAAGCTTTTACAATTAATGAGGCACTCAACTATGTAAAGTTTGCAGCTTTCATCGGCATTTTTATAACAGGAGTCCCATATGCACACTCCAAAATACTCAGGCTTTATGCCTGCAATATCGCACATACCATTGTTAAACCTGGGACACATAATTTCACCTCCTTATTTATTTTTAAATGTTTGAGCTTTTTTAGTCTAACAAAAGAATGTTACAGGATTATGAAAGAGAGGTTAAATGTGGGCACTCCTTTATAACTCCCAAAATGCATTACTTAAAATAAACACACGGGCATAAAGTAAGAAAAAACCGCCGGCAGTGCAGGCGGTTAGTGAAACTCAACAACAGACACAAATTCAAAAAATTCGATGACGTATATCACCCCCTTAAAACCCGATAGATTTCAGACTATTTTATCTCCGGATTGTTGCCCGAACATGAAACATATGTTAAAAGTCAGGCAACTCGCGCAAACCTTGCCCTTACAACATCTATAAGCCTGTATCTCCATGACAAGACACCACCTTCAGGGCATGTTGATAGCACTGAATCCTTACCGATAATATATCTATTACCTCTCCAGACGACTGTATCGCTTAAAAGTGGAACAAACCAGATAAGACCAATTATCAGGTCTTTGACCGGCGATAATAAGCAGTGAACCGGCGAATGACTGAACTGGCGGATGGATGACTCATTTTCTCCGCTTCTCCGTGTCTCAGTTCTCCATGTTCCTATTATCCTGCCGAGATAGTAATCTCCAAGAATCTTCATAAAGCTCACAAAGGCTGCAAAGGATATGGTTATTTTTGATGGTTCCCACAAAAGTATCGGGATACAGGACATAAATACAGCATTGCCAACCAGCTCAGAGAAGTATTTAATACCGCCGATTTTCCACCGGAGTTTTCCCCACCTCGTATGCCTGTTGATAAATTTCTTAAGCCCCCAGTATTCGTTCACATTATTTATCAAGTGGTTTGAAAGTATAACCTTCCTTCCCCTCTTCTGCATTTTTTTGCCTATAATATAATCCTCTGCAAGGATATCCTTCACGGCCTTTAATCCACCTATGGCCTCAAGGTCATGCTTCCTCATAAGCATGGATTTGCCGACAACACACGGCATCTTCAGGAATCTATCGAGAAAACAGACACTTCCTATCACAAAGGAGTTCAGATGGAGATTTTCGAATATTGAACCGAGGGTCTGTCCGCCAACACCTCCTATCAGATTGCTCACAAGGCCTACATTTGGGTCTTTCATCTTTCTGACGATTTCCTTCAGATAATTCATTTCGACCATCACATTGCTGTCACTGATGAGTATCAGTTCGTATTTAGCGGCCTTATATGCTGGGATGAGATTGTTGACCTTTGGGTTCAGCCCTGCATCGCATCTTTCGACTATGAGGGATATATCCTTTTCAGGATACTTCTCCTTTAACTTCCTGGCTACTTTATAGGCAGGGTCGTTGTAGTCCTGCAAAGAGAAAACAATCTCGTATTCAGGATAATCCTGCCTGCAGAAGCTGTCGAGGTTATCAAAAAGGTTATCATCGAGGCCTTTCATGGGCTTGAGTATTGAGACAGGAGGGAAATTAACATCCTCACATCCTGAGTCAGAATCTCTTTCTCTAAAAGCCGCACGGACTGACCATATCTGCAGTCCATAACCTGTTAGTCCTAAAATCGTTAGCCCGGCAAAGACATAAAATATTTCCATGCCTTCCTCCTAACCTGAAAAGGATAAGCAGTCCCCGTACCAGAGGCACCTTGTCTGTCCGCACTCATTTGCGCCGCGTCCAAAGCAATCATCGTTCCCTTCCGCCCTCTGAATCGTCTTGATGATATCCACCTTCTTCATGTTTGCAGTCTTGATCTTCATCTTCTTTGATATGTCCCTGATTTCCTGCATCTTCATATAAGCCTCCTTTTTTCCGTAAAGCTAATTTCTGAACAGGGTTATTGCAACTCCCTTGTTATGTTTAATGCACTGCTTTATAGATTCGATATCTTTTTCGCAATTTAGAAGTGTCTTCCATGAATATAGATGCCTTGCCCTGTGGAAATCGCTGTTGGCAATGTACGGATATTTCTTAAGGCTTATGACATTGAAGACATCATCCCTGTTTGCTATTTCCCATGCATCTATGTATTTGGCATATTTATCCCTGTTGTTCCATAAAAAAAGGGTTTCCCTGCTCATATCAGACATATGGTGAGGATGGCAGGCAATTATGAGGGCGCCCTGCTGCTTTGCGCCGAGGAATATCTGCTCATAATTCAGACATGCCGGGATAAAGTCCTTTATATCTATGATAAGGATATGGGCGGATTTATCGGAGGATAGATAGTTTTTGCTTATTTCGACACCCGGCATTACGAGCATTCTGTACTTGTCCCATGCCCTTTCTGCCTCGTGTTTTATATTCTCTGCGTATTCATTAAAATTATCCCGCGTGACAGAGAGTCTGAAACGGTGGGCAAGTTTTCCGATGGAGTTGTCCCCGTTGACCACATGGTCTGTTATAGCAATGGCGTCAAAACCTGCCTGTCCAAAACGGTCAACTGTCCTTCTCAGATCTACCGAACCGTCTGAATACTTTGTGTGTATATGAAAATCACACAATAACATTCAGTCTTGCCGACAGCTTATCAACAGATTTGCCAACATCATGCCAACATAATAGAGCCTTTCAGTTACAGGATTATTAAGGTCGGATTAAGTTTTGGTTAAAAAAATACTCTAAAGCGGGATATCTATCGTAACCCTTGTGCCTTTACCGAGAATGCTTTCTATCCTCATGTCCCAGCCGTGCGTCTTTACAAGGTGTTTCACTATAGCGAGACCGAGCCCTGTGCCGCCGAGTTCTCTCGAGCGTGCCATATCAACCCGGTAAAACCTCTCGCCGAGCCTTGAGATGTGCTCTCTTGCAATCCCGACACCGGTGTCCTCGACAAAGAGGGATATCTTACCTTCAGAATCTTCAGCACCGATTGTCACGCCTCCATACTCTGTAAACTTAATTGCATTGTCCGCAAGATTAAGGAGTATCTGCACAAGGCGGTCCCTGTCGGCATGGATATTCATATCTTCTGATGGAAAGGCCTTTCTCAAAAAAAGCCCCTTCTTCTGGGCATTGCCGCGCAGCGTTGTGAAGACAGTATCGGCAATCTTGCCCACATTTACATCGCTTTTTTCTATCTTTATATCGCCGAGCTCGATCCTCGACAAGGTTAAAAGGTCATCAACAAGACTGTTTATCCTGTCACTGTGGGCCTTTATAGTATCGAGGAATTTCACTGCATTATCCTTATCGTCTATCGCGCCATGGATAAGGGTCTCGGCAAAACCTTTTATGGCTGTTATAGGCGTCTTTAACTCATGCGATACATTTGCGACAAAGTTCTTCCTCATCTCTTCAAGCCGTTTGATCTTTGTTATGTCATGGAGGGACAGGACAACACCTGATATGCCCTCAGTTACATCATAGGAATAGAGCGGCACGGCAGTCGCTGTCATGCTCAGATTTCCGGGATATGTTATGTCTATATCCTCAGTAACAGTCTCCGCTGTTTCGATCACCTTTATAACAAGGTTATGTATGTCGGCGTTTCTCGTTGCGACTGTCACATGCTCCCCTTCGATGTCTGTCTTCATGCCGAGGAGCTTCATAACAACAGGGTTTGCGAGCATGACCCTGCCCTTTGTATCTGTTATAAGTATTCCGTCGTTCATGCATTTAAGCACTGCCTGCAGCTTATTGCGCTCCTCTTTCATCTCGTTTGCCTTCTGCCTCATATCAGACGCCATGCCATTGAGTGCGGATGAGACGCTGCTTAGCCTGTCTCCGTCAAGATATAGCCTTGTGAAGTTGCCTGAGACAAACGATCTCGCAAACTCTGCTATCTCATCCATAGCAGAGTTGACCCTGCGGAGCCGCACAAGCAGCACGGCCACTATTATCATGGCGATTATCAGGGTGATCAATAATAAGAGGTCAGACATTTCCATCCATGTAATATCCGACGCCGCGAAGTGTCTTTATATAAATTGGGTTTGCGGGATCGGCCTCTATCTGCGACCTCAGCCTCCTTATATGTACATCTACCGTCCTCGGCTCAACAAAGGCATCATCGCGCCAGACCGCATCGAGGAGCTGGTCCCGGCTGAAGACCCTGCCTGTCCTCTCTGCAAGATACAGCAGGAGCTTGAACTCGGTAGCGCTAAGCTTCACAGACCTGCCCTTGACAGTGACGATGTATCTCTCCCTGTCGATAGCGAGCCCGCCAATTTTAAGAACCCCTTTTTGATGGGATTTTTCTTTTCTTTCAGGGTAGGCCCCCCTTCTAAGTACAGCCCTGACCCTCGCAACAAGCTCCCTGATGCTGAAGGGTTTTGTTATGTAATCGTCCGCACCCATTTCGAGGCCGAGGACCTTGTCGAGCTCCTCTCCTTTGGCAGTAAGCATTATTACAGGCAGGCCGGATTTTTCAGGGTCATTGCGGATGATCCTGCAGAGGTCCATGCCCTGAAGGCCGGGCAGCATCAGATCGAGTATCAGGAGGTCATAATCCCCGCCTTTAACCTTTGAAAGAGCACCCTCTCCGTCAAGGGAGGAATCGACAATAAAGCCTTCTTTCTTAAGGTTGTAGGTTATCAGCTCAACAAGGTCTGCCTCATCATCTACAACAAGTATTTTTTTTGTGTCCATCCAGCCTCTACTTTAAACCTTTAATTTTAATCCTTAGATTAAGTTTCAATAGTACCTTATCTCAAAACCCGAAAGGTCGCCCTTATATTCTTCCCACCTCACATCAATGTTATCGACCCTTGCACCCGGAGGGCCTGAGTAGCATTGATTTATAGCGAGCTCAATCTCTTCCTTTCTGCCTTCAAACAGGGCCTCTACCCTGCCGTCAGGCAGGTTCCTGACCCAGCCCTTCAGTCCGTTGTATTGGGCAATATCCCTCGCAAAGGCCCTGTAATAGACACCCTGCACCCTTCCGCTCACGCATATATTCGCCCTCGCGAACTGCATGTTTAATTATATTAGATTTAAACCAGTTTATAAACACTTTTTTTGGTATCTGAGAAAGGCAAATTAGCCGGGACGGGATAGAAAAGACGTGCAGATACCCTTAAAGAGATTAGAAAAATGATGAAACTTTACCGGTAGGACATCTATGGGTTACCTGGCTGGCTTGTGGCAATAGAATGCCAACTGGAGAGAGAATTGATTTGACTGAAATATGAGGGATGCAAGAAACAAGACATGGCCCCACTAAAGTGTAAACATTGCAAAACAGGATATGGTAAAATGTAGTCATATTGGAGGTGTTTTATGCATAAGATAACAGATGTCAGACCTCTGGAAGGATTTAGGATATGGATAAAATTCTCTGATGGTG
>CAKKPH010000057.1 GCA_919901585.1 Thermodesulfovibrionales bacterium
TCATTGGTTACAGACGACTCAAGCCGGTTAATCTCCTTAATGGTCCTGGCGTCAAGCAGGCTGTCAAGAGAGGGGTCCGAGCCAGATTTTGAACCCTGCTCTGTTACCTTGTCTATTGCCTCCTGATCAAGAAGACCTTCCAGAAGAACAGTATCTGCTGATCGTATATGTTTTGTTAATGATCGTTTAAAGCTATACGGAAAGAAATGTGCGGTGCCTGCAAGAAGGGATTCCTTACCGTTCTTGCTGACCCTCCACATCATCCTGAGGTCTCTCTCTCTTGAGATTGATTTAAGCAAGTTCATCAGTTGTCACAAATATTATTTGAGTCCTTAAGGTTCAGAAAATCCTGAGACGGTATACTTTAACATAGAATGATTAAGAAATAGCGAGATAAAATCCCCCTTTTGTTTGCGGGGGATTTTATCTCTGCGTTTAGAAAAGGTACTTCATACCCACCATGAATATGTCTCCGTTGAGCCCTGTGGACTGGTGGTATTTCTCATATTTGGCCTCTATGTCGATGTTTGCCTTTTCTATGGTATAGACAGCCTTCAAGCCATAGAGATTTGCGATCATCGGGCCGAGAGAGACTGTCGAGGTGAGGTACCTCTCTGTGCCTGTGTAAGAGTCTTTATAGAAGTAAGCGCCGTCCTGTGTGTAATAGCGGTATTCGCCTCTGAGCAACAGGGATTTTAGAAGATACTGATAAACAAGCATCTGGTATGTGTTTGAGTTTATCTTCCAGTCGTCCCTGTAATGTCTGTAAGAAAGGTGTATCGAGCCGTTTGTCGGAAGCCACTGCGCAATGCGTATGCCGAAGGCCTCCCTCTTCCTCTCGGCAGGGACATATTCCGTGACTTCGGCCCCGTTCTCAAGCAAGACTCTCCGGTGGCCGCTTGCGAGGTAGCCTTCCATATCAGAAAATGTATACCCTGCCTGCATGACTGTCCACTGGCTCAATACCTGAGTAAGAGATACTGCAAAGTTGTTCACATCCCTTTTGCCTGAGCCTGACGGCGCATGCAGGTCATCGTCGGAGTTGTGGGAATACCCCACTGTGATAGTGGTGTTCCTCTGAAAGAAATCCTTTGAAACAGAGATGGAAGGAGTGGTCGAGCGATAGTCGTTCTCTGTGCTGATGACATAACCGCCCTCTAATTTCCAGTCGCCTATGATGTGGCTTATCCCGGCAGCAAACTCTTTCCTTCTGTCTGAAGATGCCCCTGATGATGAGCCTGCACTTTTTGTTGCGCCTGATACCCCGTCAACCTTAACATCATCGACTGTTACCCTCAGCATCGCATTTGTGTTCATTGAGATATCCTTGCTTATCGTGAAAGTGGGCTTTGTGATCGTGAGGTTCGGCTGAATATCGTAATAGTATGTCGAGAATTGGAGGTAGTCTTCAGCAGAGACAGTGCCCAACGGGAAAATCAAGAGGCAGATGAGTGAAATAACTAATATTCTTTTAATTGCAGCCACAGCCGCCTCCTCCTACGCCAAAGCCTCCAGAAGAGGCTTCGAGTGAGTTGTGAAAATGTTCTTTTGCTGCTGTTTCGCTCTTGTCATGGTCAAACTGCATGATCTGCTTTGACAGAATCTCCCTCTGATGCGGCTGCACAGATGAACAACCTGCAAAGAGGAGAAGCGTCAAAAGAATCAGAGGGATCCTCATATCTTGCCTCCTTTGAGCTCA
>CAKKPH010000058.1 GCA_919901585.1 Thermodesulfovibrionales bacterium
GATTTCATCAATCAGAATCAACTTCCCTTTCCGACTGCTTGCATCCTGCATCTTGATATATGCCGAATTCCATCTTTGTATCTGCAATGATTATTCCTTTTTTCTCTGCCATCTCCCTCGCCTTTTTATGGACTCTGCGGCTTGTATCCCTGAGCTTGTTTGCAGTATCATCACCGACAATTTTTTTCATCTCATCAAAGCTTATGTTCATCAGTTTCATCACCGAGCCGTCTGTGATACATCATATCCTTGAGCATCTCGGACTATGGCAAATGAAGCCCACCAGAGACCCGCCTGTAAGATGCGCCTTGCCTGAGGTCGCCTTCGAGCCATATGATGACGGATGGCCCGGCTATGAAGAGTCATATGCCTTTGTGAATTAAAAAAAAAGAGTTCAGGGGCCAAAGGGGCGCTTTGTGCTTTTTCGAGGCGGAGGAGTAGAATAGGTACTGTCCCCGGCGCAAATGTCGATGGTGATGACATGAAATCACTAATGTCATCCGCCCGGACTTAAAGACACGCCTTCATGGTCAAGTTTTAAACGCAAACCGGCGCTTTCGTATTGATAATTTCCCTTTTCTCGTGTTACTCTCCTCTCATGCTGAAAAAGCAATTTCTTATCAGTTATCAGTCAGTTGTTCATTGCATTAAAGGGCGATTAGCTCAGTGGGAGAGCGCTCCCTTCACACGGGAGAGGCCGCTGGTTCAATCCCAGCATCGCCTACCATTTAAAATCAAGGAGTTACCTGCCCTTACCATTACCCCTTAACCTCCAAAGTGATATGTCCTGCTGCCTGAAAGTCATATCATGGCTTACGGATACTGCTTTTAAAACTACACAGCTATTTCTAAGGCTATCTTATCATAGTTTATAACCGGCGCAATCCTGTTATTAGTTTCTTTTTTCTCTATTAACCCCACCTGCTCCAGGTACTTCACATCCTCGGCTATGTTCTTAACATCCCTTTTTGCAATCCGTGCAAGCTCATTTATGGAAGAAGGTTTTTTTGTCTTGATGATATGCAGCAGCTCCAGCCTTTTAGGTGTTAATGCCTTCCGTAACGATTCAAAACTGGTGAAGTAGATCTCAGCTCCCTTGACAGGTTTTAACCGCTCTCCCTTTTCAACTCTTTTCATAACATCCGCTGTATCCTTTAAAATCTCTTTAAGATTTTTAATCCCTATTTTTACCCTTTTAACTTTCATAGCTTGCCCCCTTGTTTATATCGTTCAATGTCATTGTAAAAATCTTCAAGAAGCCTGTCGATGCTTTTAAACTTATACGATTTATTAGTTTTCCCGTAATGCCTGTGATCTCCTTTGCCCTCTGCATTATCATAACCGATTACCCTTATATCATCAGAAATATAAACCACTGAATATCTGTAGCCATGTGGTTTATCTGCTGGTGGCTTCGGCAATTGCCATACCTTTATTTCAATGATGTTGCCTAATTCATCAATGACTTTCCTATAAGCAATCAACTGTGCTTTCATCTATTGGTATTTTAAACCTATGATAAAACAAAGTCAATAAAGTCCAAAGCCGGTTGTCTGCCGTCTTTATCCCTGTAATATTCACTGTCCAATTCATTGAATAGAAAGTAACAGAGGGCAGCCGGTTAAGGCAATATCTGTTTATTGATGGGGGTGTCTGAACACATCTGCCTTACAATCATAAACAATTTGTTTATTATATGGTTGTGATACGGTCATTTGGCTGTAGAGAGACGGCGAAACTCAGCAAGGGCATAAAATACCGCAAGCTGCCGCATGACATTCAGGCCTGTATCGTAGTCAGGCTTGCACAGATTGACGCAGCTGTAACGATTGATGACCGTTGGCGCATCTGCTTCAGGTTTGACGCTGATGGCGCCCACGATATGAAAATCGTGGACTATCACTAAACAGGGAGGGATAACATTATGTCTCGAGACTTTAAGCCGGTGCATCCAGGCGTGATCCTCAGGGAAATAATTACAGAGCTCGGTATTGCTCAGGCTCAGATGGCCTACGACATAGGCATATCGCCTATGCGTATCAGTCATATTGTGAGCTGTAGCCGGCCCGTTACCGGTGATATTGCGCTCAGGCTTGGCAGGTATCTGGGGCAGTCCCCGCAGTATTGGATGAATTTGCAGGCTGCTACATGAACATTGCCCGGCTTCAAATGGGAATCTATCTTAAATTGTAAAAGCTCCGGCTTACTGAGAGGTTCCACAATCGCTTTTTTTGCCCATGCCTATACTCTGATATGTCCTGCTGCCTGAAAGTCTCTGTTTCGTGGCTGTGGCTTTGCCGTATGGTCTTACAAAATAGAAAGCTGCTTTAGAAAACTGTCCCATTTTATAAAATGCAATAGGAACGCCAGTCAAGGCAACGGTTGTTTTCTTTTGAGGGGGGGGTATGTATTTATACCGCTGTCCTGCAAGACTTATAAAAATCCCTGCCTCATGTCTCCACAAGGCAGGGTTGCAACACTTCCGTTCATTCGGTGAAGCCTGAAACTTTATTTTTGGCTTAAGCTGAATTACATTATCAGGCATTTTAGGCTTTAAAAAATCCGATTCCTTTACTGCCACTGCATCAAGTAAAGGGTTAAGTCTGAATTCGTCTTGTGTTTCTGGTTTTCTGTTGAAACGTAATTTATTTCTGGATTCTTTTGGAATTATCATTAGTGCATCCAAAACACCTAACAAGTATAATATTAGTTTTTGATCAGTCATGGTTTAACTCCTTTCTTTGATGGTGAAGCCTGAACGCCTCAAAAGGTATGCCCCGATAGCCTCAGCAACTATCATGGTTATAGGCTTCCCAGTCTCCTGTTTCAGCCTGTAAAGTCTCTCCATATCTTTCTCTGATATTTTGTTACCAATCCATATATATTTTTTATAGTTCATATCTTTGGTCTCCTGTGCTAATTCTGTGCTAAACAATACAGGTAAGATGCAGTAAAAGCCTTATCTGTAAAATCAGCAACGATTAATAATTACAAGGGGATAGGCAAGAACAGGTAAGTTTAGAGAATATCAAAAATAGATCCACACGGGAGAGGCCGCTGGTTCAATCCCAGCATCGCCTACCATTTAAACAAACCTTTTATCTTCCGATACTGATTGCAAAATTGGTACTATTAGCTTTATTATTATAAACAAACCCTGATTCACCGGAAGGAGTTATGAAAAAGGCTGCGGTTATATTGGCTGTTTTTGCCCTAATTGCCGGATGTGGCGGCAAGAAAGATGTGAAGACTGTATCCTACGAATCGAGGATATATCATGAGGCGTTCTCTGTTGTTGAGGCGCTGCGCGTTGCCTATCTGAAAAAAGACTTCTCAGC
The DNA here is from genome assembly GCA_919901585.1 of Thermodesulfovibrionales bacterium. Lineage (GTDB taxonomy): Bacteria > Nitrospirota > Thermodesulfovibrionia > Thermodesulfovibrionales > UBA9159 > CAKKPH01. The sequence goes on from CAKKPH010000058.1 coordinate 3,339, forward strand.
TATAGCAGAGAGGGCTACAAAGCAAGGCTACAGCGACATAATAAACTCAATAAGGCACTTCGATTCTGCAGAGCTGACATTCACCCCAAACTGGGTGAGCATAGAACAGCCCAAGGTCTTTCTGAACACTTCATGGAAAGGCACATGGACAGTCGGCACAGAGACATTCAGAGAGAGGGGCACGGCAGTCTTTATCCTCGAAGGCAACCCATTGAGGCTCAGCCGGGTCACAAGGGGCAACCCCTTTAAGTATCCTGAGAGATAATTCTATAATCAGCAGGTGCTGCACGACTTGCCGCTGCATGAGCCGCAAGCGGATGAGCCAGAGCCTGTTCGCGGATTTTCAACACCGCTCATGCCAAAGACAGACATCTTCTTAGTAACACCGGCAGAACCGCATTCAAGGCATTTTATAGCCTGATTTCCGAAGACAAGCTGCTCAAATTCCTTTTTGCAGGCATTGCACCTGTATTCATATATCGGCATTCTTCCTCCCTTTGACCTTTTCCCAGTCCTTGAGGAACTTCTCTATGCCTATGTCTGTGAGCGGGTGTTTAAGAAGCTGGGTTATCACAGAATAGGGGATGGTAGCGATATGCGCACCAATTCTTGCTGCATCAAGCACATGGAGGGGATTCCTGATGCTCGCGACAATAACCTCTGTCCCAAACATATAGTTATCGAATATATCAATCATATCACGTATGAGGTCCATGCCTGTATGTCCTATGTCATCGAGCCTTCCGACAAACGGGCTGACATAGGTCGCGCCTGCCTTTGCAGCAAGCAGTGCCTGGCCGGCGGAGAATACGAGTGTGACATTGGTCTTTATGCCGGCAGCAGACAGTTTTTTGACCGCCTTCAGGCCGTCCTCGGTCATTGGTATCTTTACAACGATATTCTTGTGTATCCCGGCAAGTGTCTTGGCTTCCTTAACCATTTCGTCCGCTTCCAGGCTGACAGCCTCAGCACTGACAGGGCCGTCGACTATGCTGCATATCCCCTTCAGGAGCTCAACAGGGTCCATATCCTCCTTAGAGATTAGAGAAGGGTTTGTAGTCACCCCGTCTATCACCCCTGTTTCCCATGCCTTTCTTATCTCCTCAATATTTGCTGTGTCAATAAAGAACTTCATGTAACCTCCATCAGATTAGTTTTATAAGATCATTAAATATATGCTATCAGCCGTCGGCTTTCAGCTATCAGGCATTACTATGAGCAGACTGCCTGCTCTATCAGCTCTATGATATGGAAGACATTCCTCCCTTTCATGCCGCTGCCGAGATACAGCATGCAGCCCGGGCATGAGGTTATTACAGTATCTGCACCTGTATTATTATATACCTCGACCCTCTTTTTCAAAAGCTCTTGTGACATATCTTTGTATTTCAGACTGAAGATACCGCCGAAACCGCAGCACCCGTCTTCGCCTGCCTCTCTCAACTCAAGGCCGGTGCTCCTGATAAGCTCTCTCGGCTCATTTACGATGCCGAGCGAATATTTGTGATGGCATGGGTCATGGTATGTCACAGGCAAGGAATTCCCGAGCGGCTTCAAAGGATAAGATTTTAGTTTCTCTGCGAGGAATACAGAGACGTCCTGCACATCAAGCCCCTTGCCGATAAGTTTCGGGTAGTATTTATTGAGTGAGACTATGCATGTAGGACAGAGACTAAGCACTGCCTCTGTGTTCAGCTTGCTGAATAACTCATAGTTCTTCCTTGCGAGCATGACAGCGTCTTCCTCAAGCCCAAGTCCCATAAGCGGCTCGCCGCAGCACGCCTCACCCACAGGAAAGACTACCTCATACCCGAGTTGTATAAGGACATTGATCATTGACACTCCAAGATGCGGATAGAGATAATTCACGCTGCAGCCTGCAAACACTGCGACGCGCCCTATTTTCTTCTCAGGCCTGTAGACCTGCTGCCTCTCCTTAAAAGAAAAGGGAGGGATTGCCACACCAAAAGGAGACCATACATGCTGCAATATTTTTGCAGCCCTGAATCCGAGCATCGGCCTCTTAACAAAGAACCTGACAATATTCCTGAGAAGCCTTCTCCGCCTGTCGTCTTTAGCGAGAAGGCCCCTGCCGCGGTAAATAAGACCGGTAATGTCAATATTTGACGGGCATAAGGTCTCACAAGAGCCGCAGAGGATACAGCTATAAATCCCCTCGCTCAGCCTTAAAGATGGATCCATGGTCTTTTCCGACATGCCTTTCAACAGTGATATCCTGCCGCGGGCACTCATTGCCTCTGTCAAGCCCTCATTATATGTAGGACAGTATGCCTTGCAACTGCCGCACCTGACACACTTCGAGATCTCGGAGGTGTACGTCGAAGCATCCATTAAGGCCGCCACTCTTTCAGTTTTTCAGTGATGAACCCGATTATCTCCCTATGCTCCTCATTGCCGCGGTCTTTAATCCATAGAGGCTTCCCAAAGGCAAAGTGAACAGAGAGAGAAGGGTCTATCCTGCCAAAGTCCTTCAGTCTTCTGCCGTTACCCCAGGCATCGGTCTTAAGCGCAACCGGCACTACAGGAACCTCTGCCTTTTTGGCAAGTTTTACCCCAATCGTGTTGAATTCAGCCGGGTCAAAAAAGGTTGATCTCGTCGTCTGGGGGAATATGATTATTGATGTGCCCTTCCTGAGTCTCTCAGCGCCTCCTTCAAATACCGTCTTCAGGTCCTCCCGGGGGTTGGTACGGCTTACTGTTATAGGCTCCCTCGAGCGCATAACATGCTTAAATACAGGATATTCTACGAGGCTTCCTTTTACAACAAACGTTGCCATCTTAAAAGGGGCAATTATCACAGGCAGGACAAAGGTCTCGAGTGTGCTCATATGGTTGGCAATAAATACGCACGGGCCCTCAACGTCTTTAAAATTGTCAATACCAGTTATCTCAAAACTGACGCCGGCACTTTCGAGTGCGCGAAGGGTATCGAGGCTGCTCATTATCCAATCATTGTCGCCGTACCTTGACCTCTTTGCCTTGCGGCTTGCAGTGAATACTATCCTGATTATCTGCCTGTAAAAATAAAATGAAGGAGACAATCGCGCCAGCAGGGTGGCTTTGATCTTTCCTGTCCTGTATGCGCCATTTTTGAATGCCAATGCTTCCAGTCTAAACCCCTGACTTATTAATGGTAAATTCTCCAAAACGATAGATTATTTTCGATTATTAGACTGTTATTGTCAACTGCAGCATTTTAGCCATTCAAAAATAATTGAGGGAGTGGATTAATCCACCCCCTGATCCTATGGTAGTCAATACCTGACCTTAATGCTGTTCAGTTCTTCCTTTGTCAGATCAGGGACTTTTTTTAGCGTCCAGTTGCCGATCCATTTTGCAAAGAGACTGAAATTTTGCTGTCTCTCTTCCTCTGTTGCGCCGAGATACTGATACATATTGCCGGGTTTTCCGTCCTTTGTGTTTCTGCCGTCATTAAGCCTCCTCATTATCGCCCCTGTGTCAGGCCAGCCTATAAAAGAGATCATATATGAGTAGCTGTCCATCCTTGGGCCCTTTCCCTTCCCTTTATAGCCGTCCTTGTCTTTCTCAAACTCGGGCAGTTCAGGCGAATCCGGGCCATGGCATACAATACACTTGGCCTCGAAAACCGGCCAGATATCCCTTGAATAAGTCACTTCCTCTGGATATGCAGCAGATGCAACTGCAAAAATAACTGTCAGCATTGCTGCGAATTGCATTTTCTTCATCTCTATCCCTCCGTTTTGTTTTTTTGTCATTAAATTAATTACCCCTTCTGCTCAGTTGCCTGTCACATGCAATCACCCCCCTGTTCATATGGTATATTGATAATCAATATCATATAAGAAATATAAAAACACCTATAGTTTATGAATGGCCTATATATCTCGAATATGATAATAATTATCATTATTACTTTAATAAAACAAATCTTTTTTGTCAAGCATATGTTAGCCGGGACTGTTTTTGACATAAGCCGTCAATGACGGCTATAATTCAAGCAGGCTGTTTTATGTTTTAAGTTGTTGATAATTGCGGCTTATTGCAGGCCGTAATGTTGGAGAAAAGTTGAAACTTAAGAATAGTATTTTATGTATTGGCACGGCAGTATTCATAGCTGTTGTTTGCGGGATATTGGCAGGCAGCTACATTACCCTGTCTAAGGGTATCCCCTCGGTCGCAGAGCTAAAGGAATACAAATCGATCCCCGGCACAAAGATATATGCTGATGATGACACGCTAATCGGCGAGCTAAAGATAGAAAAGGGCATATTTGTCCCTGTCAACGAAATGCCCGAGGTCCTTATAAACGCTGTCATCTCGGTCGAAGACTCGAGGTTCTGGAGACACAAGGGGATAGATTATGTAGCGATCCTGAGGGCCGCCATAAAGGACGTGATACATGTCGGGCTTAAAGAGGGCGGCAGCACCATTACACAGCAGCTTGCCAAGATAACCTTTCTAAGCCCTGAAAAGACCCTGCAGAGGAAGCTCAGGGAAGTGCTGCTTGCGATGAAAATCGAAAGCAGCCTCTCCAAGAAAGAGATACTGGAACTCTACCTGAACCGGGTCTATCTCGGCCATGGCGCTTATGGCATGGAGATGGCTTCAAGGGTCTATTTCGGCAAGTCTGTGCGTAACCTCAACCTTGCTGAGGCTGCCATCCTTATAGGTCTTATAAAGGCTCCCTCCACTTATTCCCCGTACAATAATCTTACAAGGGCAAAGGACAGACAGCACACAGTCCTCTCAAGGATGGAGGATGAAGGTTATATAAAGGCATCCGAAAAAGAGAAGGCTCTGAAACAGCCTATACATCTCTCATCACTCAGGAAAGGAATAGAGGCGAACAACTACTTTATTGAGCATGTGAGGAAGTACCTCGAAGAAAAATACGGGACCGACCTTATTTACAAGGGAGGCCTTAATGTATTCACCACTCTCAACACAAAGGCGCAGATGGCTGCTTCGAGGGCCCTGCAGGAAGGTCTGAGGAATATAGACAAGAGAAGAGGCTGGAGGGGTCCGGCTGAACACAGGAAGATAGACGCAGAAAAGGAGCTCAAAAAGAAGGACGGGGGCAGGGTGATTACGACCACAGGCGATATTGTGTCCGGTATTGTCCTGAAGGTCGGCCCAAACGAAGCTATTATCAAGGCGAGGGGAGTAAACGGTAGGTTGAAGGTCGACCATGCCCAATGGGCGAACAAGACTATAAACCCGAAAACCGGGAAGACCACACATATAAATAATTTCTCTCTTGATAAGATACTCAGGGCCGGAGACGTAGTCAGGGTAGGTTTTTTGCCTGCAAAAGGGGGCGCTGTTGAATTCAGTCTTGAGCAGGAGCCTGAGGTTGAAGGGGCGGTTGTTTCTATAGAGGCGAATACCGGGTTTATCAGGGCACTGGTAGGCGGTTATGAATATTCGAAGAGCGAATTCAACAGGGCTATATCTGCAAAAAGGCAGCCGGGCTCTGCATTCAAGCCGATAATATATGCTGCTGCAATGGATTACGGGTACACGCCCGCAAGCATCATAGTAGATGAGCCTGCCACATACAAGGGAGGCCCAAAGGGCGACTGGACACCTGAGAACTACGACCGTAAGAACTACGGGCCGACAAGGCTGAGAGATGCGCTTGCATATTCAAGGAATGTTGTAACAGTCAAGCTCGTTGATGCAATGGGTGTCGACAAGGTCATTGACTTCACAAAAAAGACAGGGATCGAAACAGATATGCCCCGGAACCTGAGCATAGCGCTCGGAAGCATAAGCCTGACACCTCTTGACCTTACTATGGCTTACAGTGTATTCGCTACAGGCGGCACCAGGATGAAACCCATCTCAGTCAAATACGTCACTGATGCGATGGGGCGGATACTTGACAGCAATGAGCCCGAAGAAACTCAGGTTATAAGCCCGGAAACCGCATTCCTGATCACTTCAATGATGAAGGACGTTATAAACTACGGCACAGGCTGGAGGATAAAAGCACTGGGAAGACCGGTTGCAGGGAAGACAGGCACAACAAACGAATACAGGGATGCATGGTTTGTCGGTTACACTCCAGATATAGTGACAGGCGTCTGGACCGGCTTTGATGATATGAGGCCTCTCGGCGACCAGGAGACCGGGGCCAGGGCCGCATCGCCAATATGGCTTAGTTTTATGAGGTCTATCGACCTTGGCGAGCCTCTCGATTTTACAGTTCCTGAAAATATTGTGAGTTATCACATAGACCCTGCAAACGGACTGCTTGTGAGGACTGAGCAATACGGGATAAGGGAGTATTTCAAGAACGGCACCCAGCCAAAAGAGTACTCTTCGACGCAGGCCCTAAGGGAGATCAGAGAACCCCAGAAACTCGATCTGGATTAGGTAGGAGGGAACCATGAGAGTGATATCGTATTTTCCGGTAATTATAACAATGCTGCTGCTATTAGCACCGGCTGCTGCAAATGCTCAGGAGGAGTCTTATAACAGGGCTATCGACGCCTACATCAAAAGGGACTTCAGGGCTGCAGCAGACCACCTCAAGGAATATGTCGCAAAAAAGCCTGAAGCTGAGGCTTACTACCTCCTCGGATATTCGACATACATGCTGTGCAGAAAATCCGGGCAAAATATCCCCTCAGCAAAAAAAGAAGCAGAGGAATATTTCAGGGAGGCATACCTTATAGACCCGGACTTCTCACCCAAGAATATTAATTTTCAAAAAGCACGGAAATAACCGCGTGGTATCCATGATAGCGCCTGGGATATTCAGGGAATACGACATCAGGGGTATCTGGGGGGAAGACCTCACAGGTGATTCGGTCAGGGCCATAGGCAAGGCGTTCGCATTTTATCTTAAAAACAACGTATCTAAGGACAGTCTCACCGTGACAGTTGGCAGGGATGTCAGGCTCAGCTCCCCTGCAATCTTCGGATACCTTACTGAAGGACTGCTCGAAAGCGGGATAGATGTCATAGATGTGGGCGTCTGCCCTACTCCGCTACAATATTTCTCTTTGTACAAACTTAATGCTGACGGCGGGATAATGATAACAGGAAGCCACAATCCTCCTGAATATAACGGCATGAAACTGACCGTAGGCAGGGAGACTATCCACGGAACGAAGATCAGGGATATCCGGAGGCTGATCGAAGCAGGTAGTGTTATCAGAGGCAACGGCAGGATGCAAAGCCACAATATTATCCCTGAATACATCGCCCATATGAAAGATGCCTTTAAAGGGTTTGAAAAGATCAAGGTAGTTGTTGACGCCGGGAACGGCACAGGAGGGCTTGTTGCGCCCGCACTGTTAAGGGAACTTGGCTGTGATGTAGTCGAACTCTTCTGCGAGCCTGACGGCAGCTTCCCGAACCACCATCCGGACCCGGTCGTCCTCGAGAACATTCATACCCTCGTCTCAAGGGTAAGGTCTGAACACGCAGCCCTTGGCATAGGATATGATGGTGATGCCGACAGGATAGGCATTGTAGATGAGGACGGAGATGTTGTCTGGGGAGACAGGCTTATGATCATATTCTCGAGAGACCTGCTCAAAGAGAAAAAGGGAGCAACAATAATAGGCGAGGTCAAATGCTCCCAGACCATGTTCGACGATATAGAGGCAAATGGCGGGAACGCCATTATGTGGAAAGTAGGCCACTCGCTCTTAAAGAGCAAGATGAAGGAGACAGGAGCCCTTCTTGCAGGCGAGATGAGCGGCCATATCTTTTTTGCAGACAGGTATTTCGGTTATGACGACGCCATATATGCAAGCCTGAGGCTCATAGAGATACTCTCAAAAAGAGGTAGACCATACTCCATAAAATCCCTCCTCTCAGGCATCCCGCCTGCTGTCTCTACCCCTGAAATACGTTTCGACTGTCCTGACGAGCTGAAGTTTGGCGTGGTCGAAAAGGCAAAAATTGCGTTCAGTGATTACCCTGTCTTTGACATAGACGGGATAAGGATCTCTTTCAATAATGGGTGGGGGTTGATAAGGGCGTCAAATACCCAGCCGGCGCTCGTCATGCGTTTTGAGGCTGCTGATACAGATTCATTGATCAGGATCAGGACGCTTGTAGAGGACAGACTCAAAAAGCTTCTTTAGGCCATTTTTACATGGCGCGAGAGATATACAACGCAGTCTTCGCAGGGCTTGCCTGCCTCTTTGCTGCAGAACATATCGTTAAGTTCCCAGCATGATTTGGTCTTGTCCTTAAAGGCCGAGCAATTGTTCTTCCTATCTTCAGGACATGAGGTAATCTCCCAGCATGGCGCATATTCAAGCAGTTTCTTTATGCCTTCAATGCTTATCTTGCGGACATGGATCAGGTCCCTTACACATCTGAGCCACTTAATATCATTCTCAGAGTAAAACCTGTTCTTATTGCGCCTTGCAGGCTTAATGAGCCCATGTTTCTCATAAAGCCGCAAGGTCTGGTCGGTGGTTCCCATGAGTTCAGAGACAACGCCTATAGAATAAAGCGGGAGGCCTTTTTTCTCATGTTCTGTCAGTTCTGCAGTAATCTTCTTTCTGGTCATATCACTTATAAATTACAATTATTAAACATTTTTAATTTAAAAAAATCAAGCAGAATATTACGGGACAGGCCACTGCCTGATTTTATGCCCTTTTGTGAAATGCAAATAGTGTAATAACTCTTTAATAAATAATAATATTTGCTTACTGCCTTATCTGGGTGCATCTCACGACATCAAGCTTTTGGAACTTCATGCACCCGTTGCAGGATATACAGTCTGCCTTCTCTTTGCCCTCCATTAGCCTCTTCGGCAATTCTGGCTCCCTTATCAAAGGTCTCGACAATGAAATAAGGTCTGCATCCCCTTCTGTCAATATGCTCTCCATAACATTCTTTGACCTCATGCCCCCCACGAGCATTACAGGCAGATTTAGGCTGGACTTAAAAAGCCTGCTTGCAGCCCTGAAATAAGCCTCCTTTTCTTCGCTTGTAATATTAGGCTGGGCTGTCTTCTGCCCTGCCTCGTACATGCCCCCGCTCACCTCAACAGCATCAATGCCTGCCGCTTCGAGCCTTTTCGCTATCCTTACTGCCTCATCCGGCTTAAGCCCGCCGTCGAGCATGTCATCGGCATTCATCTTTATCATGACAGGATAGTCATCACCGGCCTCTTTCCTCATGGCCTTATAGACCTCTTCGATGAAATGGGACCTCCTCTCCTCATCTCCGCCCCAGTAATCGTTCCTCCTGTTCGTATGCGGAGACATGAACTCACTCACGAGATATCCATGGGCGCCATGTATCTGGACTGCATCAAAACCTGCGAGCCTCGCCCTCCTCGCAGCCTCGCCAAAGGCATCGATCATCTCCCATATCTCTTCTTCTGTCATAGCCCTGGGCATCACCCTTGTCGCAGGGTCATAGACCTCTGACGGCGCAATGGGTGGGTTGCCGCCGAGCAGGATCGGGAAACACTGCCTGCCTCCATGCACGACCTGTACCGCTATAATTCCGCCAAGCTCATGTATACGCGAGGTCAGCTTCCTGAGCCCCTGAATATATATGTCACTATGAATGCATAGCGCCTTGTATATGGACCTGCCCGAGGGATGGACAAGCGCATTGCCTGAGATTATCAGGCCGACACCGCCCCTGACAAGGTCCTCGTAAAACCTTATAAGCGCTCCTGTCACAAAACCGTCATCATCAGCCCTCTTTTCGTATGTTGCAGAACGCACAAGACGGTTCTTCATATTGATTCCGCTGAACGAAAATGGTTCAAATAACATAAGCTAAGTACTTAAAGTGTTGTCCAAATGTAGATATAACAGCTTTATGACTCGAAAAGGAAAGCCCCTTCGTCAAAAGCAAGGCTTCAACAGAATAGAACATTGCATAGTAGACACGAGAAACTGCTGATTCATGGTCGCCATCTTTAATCAGCAGTTTTGCAGATTTAATGTACCGTCTTGCCCGGGAGAGCAGACTTTTTACTTCGTTCATACGCTGATCCCTTCCTTTTGGATATTTAATAGCAGCGGGCTTTTGACAGTCTTTAATGAATCCTCAGAAACAGGATAGACGGATATAAGCGTATTGTATTTTAGGTTTATATCTGTAATTATATCCAGCATCCCGTCAATTTCGCTCATGGGAGAAACCTCGCCGGCAAGCAAGACAACAACGTCAATGTCAGAGCCCTCCCATGCATCATTTCTTGCATAAGAACCGTAAAGAATCAGCTTAATGAATCTTCCACCATAAAGATGTAATAATCCTTCCTTTAGCTCACCAAGGATTTCCTGAACATCTTTGTTTTCTATTTTTTTCTTTTTTGTACTCATCTTTGTACTCATCTTTGAATATACCATAACTTAAATTCTGCTGCCCTTTTGTCTTTGTCTATATCTTACCAGCCTGCACGTCGGCAGACAAGTATCGAGCCGTGAGTTCAGGATCGGGTTGTCAACCGGCTATCTCCTCCCGATCTATGTACATGATTGTCTCTGCCATCATCCTGCCCATTTCCTTCATCATTGTGTCAAACCCTTGCTTGCCCTTCTCGTATATTCCAAACATCTGATCGACTACCCACTGCTTGCCGTATGCCGTCTCAATTCCCAGCTTTGCTTTTTTCCTCTTCTTTGTGGTTTCCTTCACCTGTGGCTCCTTTCTTAATGAATTATCGGTTCCGTGGATTATGCCACGGGGGAGCCACTCTTTTAAATTTCAACTAACTTTAGTATATCCTCATTATCTCGACCCTGTCGTCATATACTTCAACCATTAGGCTCGTACCGCGCACGCTGTAATCACGATGGATTATCGCATTTGCCACAGCCTCGCGCAGAGCCTCTAATGGAATCTCATAAATATCTTTCCGGTTTACACCTTTTATTTCGCTGCGGCGGTTAAGGTGTTTTTTCAAAAACATTACAGCGGAATTGAACTGAGCAAGCAGGTCGTCCTGCACATCCTGCCTGTCATAGAGATGAACCCTGTCTTTGCCTTTAAATGCAATAAGCGTCATCTGCGATTGAAGGATGAATTTGCGCGGCTCTTTGGCAAAGAACAGGATGCCGGCATTTGTAATCTTGTTGTCGTGTGCCAGACTCAGACTTGTCAACAAGTCTCGTGGCGATATTCTCTTTATTTGAACATCCGCCTCTTTAAGAAAGTTTTGAATCTTCTCTTCTGATATGTCATCCCATACAATGTCTTTATTTATCTTCTCTTCAAAGAGGCTTGCTTCATGCTCCTGCAACATTACCCTCAGTTCATGGTTGCTCATCTTCTGCGTTGTGCCGTCAAGCCTTCTGAAATAGCCTGATGCACAACTATACGGTTTTTCCTCCCCCTGCGGAACTTCTATTGCTGCGATGTTTTGAATGTGTTTAATCTTTGTCTGTATAGGCGGGGCGCAGTTTCTTGCAATAGAATTGATGCTGGCTTTGAGGTCATTGGTTAGTTTCTCCCCTGCTATTGTGCGGTCATCTCTGACACCGAGAAGGATTGTCCCGCCTTTTGTGTTTGCAAAGGCAACCATATCCTCATCAATCCGGACAGTAAAATGCTCCTTGAACTCAACGGTAAGCCCTTCGCCCTCTTTAATAAGAATATTTATTTTGTCAGCGTCAAACATTTAATCAA
>CAKKPH010000059.1 GCA_919901585.1 Thermodesulfovibrionales bacterium
GGCTGATAAGGCTGAAGCATTATTCATACAGCACAGAACGCACATACCTTCAGTGCATAAGAGACAAATATAAGAGACAAATAGGGTCGGGTCTTGTTTCTTGCAAAATGTAGTTTTTCCGGTAGAATACTGACGCTTGAATGAAACCCAATTATATCAGAGGATTTCTTACTGTCAGATTAGGGAAGCGGCTGAAGTCCCTGTCTGCCGTCCATAATTCTTTTATGCCGTGCAGACGGCAGAGGGCAGCGATTTTGGCGTCATGCACCTGAGGTCCTGACACCTTGCCTTCTCGCAGGATTGCTTTAAGCACCTGCCAGTGCATGTCTGTTTCTGAGAGAAGCACGACACTCGGAGATTCGATCCATGCATCCACCTGGTTTATGGCAAGTTCAAGCGGAGTGGGCGAATCATAAATTTTATGGTGAGTAACGATCGCAATGAATTCATAAACGCACGGCCACGGAATAGCCCAAGGGGTTCTGCTTATTGCTGCTTGTTCAAGCCTCCGATAAGCCGCCTTATGCCATTGGGAGTCTTCACGGTGAGCATAGACAAGGATGTTTGTATCAACGGCGATCACGCGCCTCGCCCTTCATAAACGGCGTCGCGGATTTTTTCCCATGATGCTCCGGCAAATTGAGGCTGAAGCCCTTTGCCTTTGAACGACGCTTTTCGCAGCCGGAAGGCTTCCTTCTTTTTCCGCTCTGAGATTATCTTTCGCAAACCATCCTCGACAAGCTCTTTAAGAGTGGTTTGTTCTCTGACTGCAACTTTCCGAGCCTCCTCAAGGACACTATCAGCTATCTGTATTGTTGTTTTCATATGGCTAACCATATCATACAGTATGGCAAGATGTCAATATTGCTCAAGAGGACAGTAAATGGGACGATTTAACGTACTATGAAATACCTTCGCTGAGAAATTCTTTTAACCGCTGCATGCTCTTTAAAACATCTTCCGGCGTATGGGTTTCTATGGTGTACAGACAGTTAATGTTTTTGAGTACGGAGAACAGCGTTTTAAAATCAATATTCCCGTCACCAATGGGCAGGTGCGAGTCAAAGGTTTTATCATTGTCGTGAATGTGGAGTTCGATGATATATGGCTTGAGACTGTGCAGCCATTGTTCCAAGGGCACTTTCGAAAAGAGGTTGCAGTGCCCTGCATCAAAGCATATGCCGAAATTCTCAGAGCCGAGCTCTTTCATCAGCAGCTCAAGGTTTGATGGCTCGTCCTCAAAAATGTTTTCGATGGCCAATTTGACTCCTGTCTCAGCAGCCCTTGAGATAAGGGGCCTCCATGTCTTAATACTCTCTTCAAGCCATATATCTACCCTGTGAGCATAGTGCCACTTTTCGTAGCCGGAGTGGAAGACGATCACTTTTGGAGAAAGAACTTCTGCAATGTCCATAGTATGGGTGAACCGACCGATCGTGACTGTCCTTATTTTTGAATCAACAGCGCCGGGTGAGAGGTCCATGAAAGGGCCATGAAAGGAAAGGTCAGGATTGTAATCGAGGCTTGTTTGCAGCTTTTTTATATCACCGGCATTTATTGTGTCAAGGTCTGACGAAGGGAAGTAGATCTCGAGATTAGACCTGTTTTCCCTGATATAGTTTAGATAATCCCCTATCTTATGATAGGGGATGTGGACATGTGGGTCGATCACTATGTTTTAACGGCAGGCTCTGCTTTTGCCTCGGACTTGCCTTCGGCTTTTGCCTCAGACTTGCCTTCGGCTTTTGCCTCAGACTTGCCTTCGGCTTTTGCCTCAGACTTGCCTTCGGCTGTTACTGTGGCCGTTTCGGTCTTTTCTCTGTCTTTTGGACTCTTTTTGCCGCTTGGCGCATAGTCAGTCTTATACCAGCCTGTGCCTTTGAGGACAAAAGAGGACTGGGATATGAGTTTTCTCATATCGCCGCCGCATGATGGACATTCAGTCAGGGGTATATCATTGTGCCTCTGTACGATCTCATGCAGCTTTCCGCAGGCAAGGCATTCATATTCATATATAGGCATAGCAAACCTCCTTTTATACAAATTATAATATAACTGATTTAGCGTTTTATGGTCAAATACACCCCAACGGGCAGGACTGTCTTTCGGCATGATTAAACTTAGTTTGCTGGAACAGATTGCCCTACGTGTGGCAATAGTAGTCAACAGTTCAGCGGCCGGTCTTCCGCCCCTGAAATCTGCGATTTCAGGGGACTTCAGCCCTAAACGGTAGACCCGTGAAATCCTGCCTCAATCCAGCCCTGCCCGTCCTCCGGATATTGGCAGTTTCAGGCATTACAGCTTTTTAGATGCGGATTCTGTTATATTAATAAAGGGAGAAAAACAATGAAAAAATTCTGTCCGGCACGCATTTTATTAATATTAGCCGCGATGTCGCTGCTGTCATGTGCATCGGCTCAAATTGATTCAAAGACAGGGAAGAAGGAGCCCCCCAAAGAGGCTTATTACGAGTATATACTTGCCTATGAGGCAGAACTCTCAGGAGACTGGGACAATGCCCTGCTGCATTACAATAAGGCCCTGAAGAATGATGCCGGTTCCGGATATCTTAAAACCAGGATAAGTTACATCTACCTCAGGACCGGAAGGCTGAAGGAAGCTGCAGAAACGGCTGAGGATATAGTAAGGTCTGACCCTAAGAACGTACCGGCGTTAATGCTGCTCGGCCAGATGTATAACTCCCAGAGGAAGACTAATGATGCTATTGATATATATGAGAGGGTCATCTCTATCGATCCGGCACAGAAGGATGCCTATCTCTTCCTCGGGGCCACTTATGCCACTGTCAGGAGATATGACGATTCGATAAGGATACTTGATATCCTGCTAAAATCAAACCCGGATAATATAATGGCACTTTATTATATGGGTGCTGTTTATATGGACACAAAGGACTATGACAAGGCAGTAGGCTATTTCAACAAGACTATTGAGTTAAGGCCGGCCTTCGAAGATGCCTATTACAACCTTGGGATAATCAGCGAGGTTAAAGAGGAATTCGGAAAGGCAGAGGCTTATTACAAAAAGGCTTCTGAGATAAATCCTCATGACGCAAGGTCTCGTGAAAGGCTTGGGCAGGTCTATATTAAGATGAAGAATACAGACAAGGCTATTGAGCAGTTGAAGGGGCTGAGCCAGACCGACCCTGCAAATATTGATGTGCACTTAAAACTGGGGCTTCTATACCTTGATGACAAGGTGTATGACCGTGCGGTAGAGGAGTTCAGGATCGTGCTTGAGGCAAAACCTGAAGATATAAGCACCAGGTTCTATCTCGCTATGACACTTGAAGAGATGGGGAAATATGATAATGCGGTTGATGAGTTCAGGAAGATTATTTCAGTAGACCCGAAGCACGTCTACTCTTTCCTGCATCTCGGAATGATCTACTCAAGGCTTAAACAATACAATAACGCTGTTAAGATATATGACGAGCTCCTTTCTTTTGAAAAAAACAGGCCGGAAATATATCTCTACCTCGGTATCGTATATACGGATGCAAAGAACTATCAGAAGGCAGAGGATACCCTCAGGGAAGGACTAAGGCTGTTTGAAAATGATGAAGAGATTAATTTTCACCTGGCAGTTGTATATGAGAAGACGAACAGGTTTGATGATATGGTCGTTTATCTGAAAAAGGTTTTAGAGCTTAACCCTAAACATGCGGACGCCCTCAACTATCTCGGCTATAGTTATGCTGAAAAGGGGATTAACCTTGATGAGGCTCTTTCGCTTGTACAAAGGGCGATGGAGATCAGGCCTGCGAGCGGTTATATAATTGACAGCCTCGGATGGGTCTATTTTAAAATGGGCAATTACTCCGAGGCTTTAAAAACCCTTAAAAAGGCTATCGAGATTGTTAAGGACGACCCTACGATCTATGACCATATCGGTGACGCTTATATGGTACAGGGCATGAGGCAGGACGCACTCAAGGCATGGGAAAAGGCTGTTGAATTCAGCGAAAAAGAAGAAGGGCTCAAGGAGAAGCTGGATCAGAAGATAAAAAAGATCAAATCTGAAAGTAATACAAAATAGAACCCTGATGATGCTCGGCATCAATGCACCTGCTAAGATAAACTGGTTTCTGAGGGTATCGGACAGGAGAGGGGACGGCTATCACAATATCGTCAGCCTCATGCAGTTTGTAACCCTTCAGGACTCAATAACCCTCGAGGAATCCGATGATATCGCAGTCTTGACCGAAGCTGCCATACCTGCTCAGGAAAATCTGGTCCTTAAGGCTGCGATGATGCTTAAGGTGACAACTGGGACACAGAAAGGGGCAAAGATCAGTCTTAAAAAAGATATACCGATATCAGCAGGACTCGGCGGAGGCAGCAGTGATGCTGCCGCGGTGCTTAAAGGCCTGAATCAGTTATGGAAGCTTAATCTGTCATTCAATGAATTATCTGAGTTATGTGCAAGGCTCGGTTCTGATGTGCCATTTTTTTTGGGGGGGCCTGCTGCCCTTGTAAAAGGGAAGGGCGATGAGGTAACTCCTGTTGTGTTAAAAAGGCCCTATACTATACTTCTCGTCAAACCTGCATTCGGTATAAATACAGCATGGGCATACAGGGAGTTTGACGCTTGCGCGGATAGGCAAGGGTTGACAAAAAAACATAATAATATTAAACTGTTTTGCCGTGCTCTTGACAGCGGGGATTTCTCGTTTTTGTCTGATATTTCCATCAACGACCTGGAAAAGGGAGTTTTCAGAGAGTACCCTGTACTTAGAGATATCAAACAGGAGCTGCTTCGGAACGGCGCCCGGTTTTCTGCAATGAGCGGAAGCGGCTCGACTGTCTTTGGTGTCTTCGAAGACGAGCATAGCGCAGCATATGCAATGCACCAAATGTCACATGACAACTGGTGCAGGGTTGTGAAGACTATTGTTTGAAGAATTGTGAACCGTGAGTCGTTTATCGCGAACAGTAAGTGTATAGGCGTGAGTGGTTTTTATATTACTTTCTACTGCGAACTTTACACTACGAACTGACATGTTTGGGGCGTAGACAAACGGCAAGTCAGGAGATTTTGGATCTCCCATCTGGAGGTTCGAGTCCTCCCGCCCCAGCCAGCTAAATTTTATAGAGCAAAATTTAGAGTTCAAAGTTTGAAGTTTAGAGTGAGCAGCTTAGACATGAAGTTATGTACGGTTTTAACCTGAAACTTGAAACTTTTTTTGGAGGTTAAATGCCTGAAGGCATAAAGATAATTAGCGGGAACAGCCACAGATCCCTGTCACAGGAGGTTGCGGAAAACCTTGGGGTATCGCTGTGCGATACAAAGATATCATCCTTCAGTGACGGAGAGATAATGATCCAGATAAATGAGAATGTCAGGGGCAGCGATGCCTTTGTAATTCAGTCTACATCTCCTCCTGTCAATGACAACATAATAGAACTGCTTCTCATAATTGATGCGCTGAAGAGGGCATCGGCAGGCAGGATAACTGCTGTTATGCCATATTACGGTTATGCAAGGCAGGACAGGAAGGTTCAGCCGAGGGTCCCTATATCGTCCAAGCTCGTTGCTGATATTGTTACTGCTGCAGGCGCAAACAGGGTGCTCGCTGTTGATTTGCACGCAGGTCAGATACAGGGTTTTTTCAATATACCTGTCGACCATCTCTATGCAATGCCTGTTCTGGTTGAGCATATCAGGAGCCGGCAGTTTAAAGACCTTGTGATAGTATCGCCTGACGCAGGAGGTGTCGAGAGGGCAAGGGCGTTTGCGAAGAGGCTTCAGTGCTCCCTTGCGATTATAGACAAGAGGCGCGAGGTAACTAATGTCTGTGAGGTGATGAATGTAATTGGAGATGTCAAGGGCCGTGATACGCTCCTGCTTGATGACATGATAGACACTGCCGGAACAATGACTCAGGCTGCTGCAGCTCTTAAGGAAAGTGGCGCAAATAGGGTTTTTGCTGCGGCCACACATGCTGTTCTGTCCGGGCCTGCAATAGACAGGATAAATGCCTCTGTTGTCGAGGAGATTATTGTGACAAACACTATTCTCCTTGACAGCAAGAAGGAGAAGTGCAGGAAACTTACAGTATTAAGCATAGCGCCTTTGCTTGCTGATGCAATAAAGAGGATTCATGAAGAATCCTCAATAAGTTCACTTTTTGTGTAATAACAGTATGATAAAGAGGAGGATGTTATGGAAAGGATAACCCTTAATGCAGAAAAAAGAGAGATAAAGGGAAAGGGCGCTGCGAGGACCCTGAGAAGGGGTGGGGTGATACCCGGTGTTGTTTACCGTAAGGGAGACTCTACGCCGATAAAACTAAATGCGAAGGAGCTTATTAAGTTCATTCACTCGACCGCAGGCGAGCAGGTAATGGTAAACCTCCAGTTCACAGGAGGCGAGAGCAAACTTGCGCTTGTTAAGGACTACCAGCTTGACCCTGTCATGGGCGAATTGCTTCATACGGATTTCTATGAGGTATCGCTTACTGAGGAGATAAAGGTCACAGTCCATGTAACAACAAAGGGCGAACCTATTGGAGTCAAGAGGGATGGCGGCATCCTCCAGCACGGGGTAAGGGAGATAGAGATACAGTGCCTCCCTGACAAGATCCCTGGGCATGTCACAGTGAATGTCTCTCAGCTCGAGATCGGAAAATCTATCCATGTGAGCGATCTTAATCTCGGTGAAGGGGTCAAGATACTGGCAGATGTTGACGAGGTGATTGCGAGCGTAATAACACCTGTAACTGAACCTGTAACTGAAGAGGCTGTGGCAGCCCCTGAGGCTGAAGTTGCTGAACCGGAAGTAATCAAAAAGGGCAAGAAGGAAGAAGCTGCAGGAGAGAAGGCGTAATTGTGGATTGTTGCAGGACTCGGCAACCCGGGGCCTCGCTATGCCAAGACGAGGCATAATGCCGGCTTCATGGTGGTTGATGCCCTTGCCGGGAGGTACAGGGCCGAACTAAGAGAAAGACAGGCTTATTCTATATGGAAGGGCTCCGTAGAGGGTACTGATGTGATCCTCTTGGAGCCTTTGACGTTTATGAACAGGAGCGGCCTTGTCGTCTGGGAGGCCATGAAGAAATATAATACTCAGCCTGAGAACCTGATCGTTGTCCATGATGATATCGACCTCGAGACCGGAAAGCTGAAGATAAGAAAAAAGGGCTCCTCAGGAGGCCATAAGGGAATAGAGTCTATCATAGAGTCTATCGGCACAAGGGATTTTATCAGGGTGAAGGTAGGCGTCGGCAGGGAGGAAGACATACCTGTTGAAGACTATGTCCTGAGCAGGTTTAGAAAGGAGGAGACTCTCCTGATCAGGGAGGCCGTGGGCAGGGCATCTGATGCAGTATGCGAGATATTAAAGAACGGTGTTGACAGGGCAATGAACAAGTTCAATTAATCGAGGCCGTACTCTTTCCATCTCGAATCCACAAGCCTTTTTATATCCTCTGACATAAAGAGCTCTTCAGGCCAGTCTCGCATCATCCCCTCTTCCCTCGTCTTCCTTGTGGCGTCTATGCCCATCTTCGAGCCGTATCTCGGGAAGTTGGCAGCATGGTCCAGGTCATCGAGAGGGCCTTCTGATATCACGACATCTCTCTTCCAGTCAACATTGTTAAGGACGCGCCATGCAGTATATGAGATGTTCTGGACATCGACGTCCTCGTCCACCACAACGAGCAGCTTTGCAAACATCATCTGCCCCTTGCCCCATAACCCGTGTATTATCTTTTTTGCGTGTCCGGGGTAGCTCTTTTTGATAGAGATCAATGCAGCATTATGAAAAACCCCTTCCATTGGCAGGTGAATGTCCTTTATCTCAGGGAAATCGAGCTTTATGAGGGGCAGGAATATCCGTTCTGTGGCCTTGCCCATATAGCAGTCCTCCATGGGAGGCTTCCCTACTATTGTTGCAGGGTATATCATGTCCTTTCTGTGAGTGATACAGGTGACATGGAATACAGGGTAATAGTCTGCGGCTGAGTAGAACCCCGTGTGGTCTCCGAACGGCCCCTCAATGCGCAGTTCACCGGGTTCGATGTAGCCCTCGATCACGAGTTCGCTGTTTGCAGGCACCTCGATATCAGATGTGATACATTTGACCATCTCAACAGGCCCTCTCCTGAGGAATCCGGCAAAGAGCATCTCGTCTATTGATTCAGGCAGGGGTGCGCTCGCCGCATAGATTACAGCCGGATCGCTTCCGACTGCTATGGCCGCAGGCATTCTCCGGCTTTGGGCCTTATATTTGTCGTAGTGCCTTGCGCCGTCCTTGTGGATGTGCCAGTGCATGCCTGTAGTCACCTTGTCATAGATATGGATCCTGTACATCCCGCAGTTCTGCCTGCCTGTGTCTGGATCCCTTGTAAAGACCATCGGAAGCGTAATAAACCTTCCCTCATTCTTTTGGCTGACTGCTGACTGCCCATGGGTCGTAGACTGACTGCTGACTGCTGACTGCTGCCTTCCATCCCCCGGCCAGCATTTAATTATAGGGAACCTGCTGAGGTCAGGATTATCCTTTTCGATTACCTCCTGGCAAGGTGCGTCCCTGACCGTCTTTGGAAAGAATTTTGAGACCGCAAAGAGCTTAGGAAGCATAGCGAGCTTCTCCATTAAGGTCTTCGGCGGGGCCTGATTCAGGAGTTCCTCTATGCGCCGTGCGACATCGTCGATTGTATTGACTTCAAGCGAGAGGGCCATCCTTTCAAAAGAGCCGAAAAGGTTCGTTGCTACAGGATATTCTGAGCCCTTCACCTTCTCGAAAAAAAGTGCCTTCCCGCCGCCAGGGCTCTTGCACATCCTGTCAGTGATCTCGCTGATTTCGAGAAGAGGGTCTACCTCTGCCTTGACCCTTTTCAGGAGTCCTCTGTCCTCAAGTATTTTAATGTATGCCCTCAGGTCCCTATACGCCATCAGAAATGATAACATTTTTACGCAGCTTTCATCCAGACTGAAATTAAAGTGAAAAGAGCCCTTGACTTTAGTTTGAATCAGTGTTATAAAATCATAGCCTGTTTTGCAGGCAGTTTTTAGTATTCCCTTTTCAGGGACAAAAGGAGGGTTTTAGAAGTATGTCGTTTGAAGGTACTGTTAAATGGTTCAATGAAGCAAAGGGTTTTGGTTTTATCCAGCAGGACAATGGCGCTGACGTCTTTGTCCATTTCTCTGCGATTATAAACGATGGGTTCAAAACTCTGGCAGAGGGACAGAGGGTCCAGTTTGAAATTGTTGAAGGAGACAAAGGTCCAAAGGCGGCTAATGTAACAAAAATATAAAAATAGCATTATTAAGGCTGGAGGGTGAGGCATGCACATGCCTCACCCTTTTTTGCTTGTAGAGGTGACTCTTATATGCTGATCGGAATAATCTCGGACACAAAGAATTATCAGTATAGAATAATTTGGCGGACTTATTACGGGTTATGTTTGTTAAACATTGCAGTTTATTAATTTTCTCCTTGACGGTTATTCTTCAATCAGTTGCCTCAGGCAACGAGAAGCCTCTTGTATTTATGGTCCTGCCAATTGAATCGCCTGTCTCTGTATATGAGGGATTCCTCCCATTAACAAGACATCTTGAGAAGAACCTTAACAGGAAAATCAGGCTTGTCGTTGCAAGGAATGCTGAGGCAGCGATTGAAGGCATAAGACAACATAAGGCTGATATTGTGTATGTATGCTCGGTCTTCTATGTGATTGCACACGACAAATACGGTTATATGCCTGTTGCGCATTCATTAGAGGATGGGA
>CAKKPH010000060.1 GCA_919901585.1 Thermodesulfovibrionales bacterium
TTGACTGTTAACAAGGATGAGCTTTACGGTCTCATTAAAGAGGCGGTAAGAGAAGTTATTCACAAGGATGCCTATAAATTCATCCAGAAGAATAGACTCCATGCCGAGGTATCCGAGGAATTAATCCGATAAAGAACAAGAAGGAATCTTTTGACGTAATCCTGCCGTCAAGGACTCTGGGCCTTTTGTCAACATTGTAAACCTAATCTCTGCCGTCAGGCAACTTTTTTTACGAGTATGTCCTTTGCTATGTCAGGGTCTATGGCTAAGGTGGTCTCATCGATCTGAAGGACATATGAAGGGACCTTCTGTATGAGCCTGATTACGCTGCCTGCTGCGATCCCTATCGATATGAGCCTGCTGAGCCTTGCTGCCTCTGACGGAATGATGAAGACTATCCTTCCTTTCGCTCCGACCTCAAAGTCCGAAAGCCTGACAACAACGGGTGTGATTTCCATCCTGTATTTTTTGCAGCATTCACCTTTTGGTATCGGCTTGCCGTGCTGGCATGTGGGCGGATGGCCGAGAAATGTGCATACGCTGTCAGTCAGCTCCTCGCTGAGTATGTGTTCCATCTTGCAGGCATCTGATTCGACCTGATCGTCTCTCAGTTCGAATATGTCGGTAAAGAGCCTTTCAGCAAGACGGTGGCGCCTTACAAGGCCCTTTGCAAGCGAATGGCCCTTGTCGGTCAGGCTTATAGTGTCACCATCAGCATTTACAAGGCCTTGTCCCCTGAGTGCTTTAAACAGTTCATCAAAATCAGGGTCATCAGAGCTGAGCCTGAAACGCTCAAATCCCAAATACTTCTCTTCGTTGAGAAGCCAGAGGAGTTCGAGTGCCTCATCAATCCTTTCACTGTCCATCTTACCTCCTTTTTAGCGTATCGGGAGTATAGAGTATAGTATATCATGCAAGCGGCAGTTGCAAAGGCATGACCTTTTTGAAGCTCTTCCTGTGTATAGGACATGGACCGTGCAGGGCTATTCTGTTTATATGTAAGCTTGTTGCATATCCCTTGTGCTGCGCAAAGCCATACTCAGGATATATCTCTTCGTAATGCTCCATTATGCCGTCCCTCACGACCTTTGCGATTATGGATGCCGCAGCTATTGAAGCGCTCTTAGATTCTCCCTTAATAATCGAGACCTGACTTATGCCGGAACTGTTGAGTTTGACGGCGTCTATAACAAGGATGTCAGGCTTTATCGAGAGGTCTCTGACCGCCATAGCCATTGCGGATTTTGTGGCATTAAGGATATTGATCCTGTCTATTATTTCAGCTTCCACGATACCTACACCGATATCAACTGAGCGGCATAGAAGCTCCCAGAAGAGCCGCTTCCTTTCATTCGGAGGGACCTTTTTCGAGTCCCTTAACCCGTCAAATACTTCCATCCGGCGCAGTATGACTGCTGCTGCAACAACAGGGCCTGCGAGAGGCCCTCTCCCTGCCTCATCTATACCGGCTATGATGCTTGCCCCGTCCTTTATAAGGGCTTCATCATAACGGTATAGATCCATATTTCAAGAGACTTGTCTTATTCTGCTTCTACTTTGCCGGCCTGACCCTGACTGACATTGCTGCCCTTCTTGCCTGCTGAGTAGTCCCTTTCTTTTTCTTTTATCTTTGCAGCCTTGCCCTTCTTGTCTCTGATGTAGTAGAGCTTTGCCCTTCTTACGGAACCCTTTCTCAGGACCTCTATCCTGTCAATGACCGGGGAATGAACAGGGAATATCCTTTCGACGCCTGTACCGAAAGAGACCTTTCTGACTATGAACGTCTCCCTGATACCGCTGCCGTGCCTTGCGATCACTACACCCTCAAAGGGCTGTATCCTCTCCTTGTCCCCTTCGACGACCTTGACAAAGACCTTGACAGAATCGCCCACATTAAAGGCCGGGACCTCCCTCCTGTATCCTTCTTCAACAGCACTGACCAAATTCATCTCTCTTCCTCCTTTATCTCTGATAATAGTTTATAGTCATCGTCCGAAAGCGGTGCCTCGCCGAGCATCACGGGTCTTCTTAAGAGCGTCCTCCTTAAGGCCTCTTTCCTCCTCCAGCGCAAAATCTCTTTGTGGTTGCCTGAAACCAGCACATCAGGCACCTTCCTGCCCTCATGTTCAGGAGGCCTTGTATAGTGAGGATAATCAAGTATGCCCCACGAAAAAGACTCAGCCTCTGCTGAGAGCTCATCCCCGAGCGCCCCGGGCAGGAGTCTAACTATGCTGTCTATTATAACCAAAGCAGGCAGTTCTCCGCCAGTCAAAATATAATCGCCTGTCGAGAGCTCGAGGTCTGTGAGGCCATCTCTCACGCGTTCATCTATTGCCTCGTATCTGCCGCAAAGGAAAAGCAGCCTCCTCTTCTCTTTTGAGAGAGTCAGTGCCGTCTCCTGATTAAAGAGCCTGCCCTGCGGCGTCATCATTATCGTGAGGGTATCAAGGCCGTCAGATTTTATTGAGCGTACTGCCCTGAAAAACGGCTCAGGCTTCATGACCATACCCGGACCTCCGCCGTAAGGATAATCATCAACACTCCTGTGTTTGTCGGAGGTATAATCCCTAAGGTTGTGCGCCCTGACATCGATTAATCCGGATTGAAGGGCCCTTTTCAGGATCCCGTCAGAAAAATAGGCATCCACTATCCGGGGGAATATAGTAATTATCTCAAAACGCATTTTATGCCAGATGAATAGTTACGGTTAAACTAATGAAGGTGCTTTTAGGCTGAAAAAGGAGTCCGTACTGAACGGACTCCTTAAAGTTGCTTTATTCGAGAATCTCGAGCACGCAGCGCTTTCCTATCTTAGTGCCTGCAGCTCCCAGTATCGTCCTCATCGCGCGGGCGGTCTTTCCCTGTTTGCCTATAACCTTTCCAAGGTCGGTAGTTGCAACTCTGAGCTCAAACACAGTGGTCCTTTCACCTTCAACCTCCTTGACGACAACCTCTTCAGGTCTGTCAACAAGAGCCTTAGCCATGGCCTCAAGTAATTCTTTCATCTTGTCCCACCTCCATACGAGTATTGGGCTGTCTAAAGACCAGCCTTTTGTAAAAGTTTCTTAACTACATCAGTAGGTTGTGCGCCGCGCTCTAACCAGTGTTTTGCCCTGTCTGTGTTGATCTTGGTCTCAGCAGGACCCTTCTGTGGGTTGTATGTGCCAATGATCTCTATGAAAGGCCCGTCCCGTCTCGTCCTCGAGTCTGTAACGATCACACGGTAGAAAGGCCTCTTATGAGCTCCCATTCTTGTCAGTCTGATCTTAACCAAATAAACACCTCCTCATAATTCTATTCCGGAATTTTAATATATTTCCTTTTTAAAGTAAAGGATTAAAAGTTTCAGGACATGAATTTCGGGATGCGAAATCCTTTCTTCCCCTTGAACATCTTCAGCATCTTCTTCATCTCGACATACTGTTTTATCACCCTGTTGACATCAGTGACAGTCGTGCCGCTGCCGCTTGCTATCCTCCTTCGCCTGCTCCCGTTGATCAGGTTGTGGTTTCTCCTCTCAGCAGCAGTCATCGAATTTATTATCGCCTCTATCTTTACAAAGTCCTTTTCATTGACATTAACGTCCTTTATCTTGCCCATGCCCGGTATCATCCCGAGCAGGCTGTCGAGAGGTCCCATATTGCGAAGTTTATTGAGCTGATCCTTCAGGTCTTCAAAGGTGAAGGATTCGCTCAGGATCGTTTCCTGAAGCTTCTCAGCCTCTTTTTGATCGTATGCCTTCTCAGCCTTCTCGATAAGGCTGAGCACATCTCCCATGCCGAGTATCCTTGAGGCTGTCCTGTCAGGATAAAAAGGCTCAAGCATATCTATTTTCTCGCCGGTACCGATAAACTTTATCGGCTTGCCTGTGACAGCCCTTATCGAAAGGGCTGCACCGCCCCTTGCGTCACCGTCCATCTTGGTCAGGATTATGCCGTCTATGCCTATCTGCTCATTAAAACTCGAGGCGATATTTACGGCATCCTGTCCTGTCATGGAGTCAGCCACAAAAATAGTCTCTTTGGGTTTTACAAGGTTCTTTATCGCCAGGAGTTCGTTCATCAGACCTTCGTCAATATGCAGCCTTCCCGCTGTGTCGAGTATTACGACATCGTGCGCATCGAGCTTTGCCTGCTTTATCGCGCCTTCACATAGCATAACAGGGTCCTTTGTATCCCTCGAATGGTAGACAGGCAGGTCGAGCTGTTTGCCGAGAGTCACGAGCTGGTCTATGGCTGCCGGGCGCTGCAAATCAGCAGCCCCGAGCATGGGTCTCCGGCCTTC
>CAKKPH010000061.1 GCA_919901585.1 Thermodesulfovibrionales bacterium
ATATTCCTGTTTATCATACCCCTGACCCTGTTCTGGGCTTCACTGGCGTTTATACGCCCCCGCAAAGGGATGAAACCGGCCTATGCATTGGTCATATTGGGAGCAGGGGTTACGCTGACCTGCACGGTATCCGCACTACCCGCCGCCACGTCGTTTGAAACAGAATTTTCCTATAATCTGGCGTTAAACAAAATGACTTTTTTTGCAGGAGAATCCTATGCCTATTTTGCCCGCTCAACGAAAGAAGATGTTCATGCCATGAACCTTCACAATGAGAGGGGTCCTGGTCATGCACCGGCATTTCAGTATGTCAACCCCGAATATCCGTTCCTGAGAACCGACGAAACTCCCGACGTATTGGGCGAATTCTTCAATGTGAATGCCGACAGGCCGCCCAACATTGTTTTTATTCTGGTGGAAGGACTGGGCAAGGCGTTCAGTGGACCGAATGCCTATCTGGGAAGTTTTACACCTTTTCTTGATGATCTGGCCGGTAAGAGTTTGTACTGGGAGAATTTCCTGGCTTCACAGGGACGTACGTTTGCGGCGCTTCCGTCCGTTCTGGCCTCACTGCCCTTTGCAGACAAAGGTTTTAGTGATCTGGGACAACGAATGCCAAAACATTTATCCTTAATGAGCATCCTGAAACACAGCGGCTATCGCACCAGGTATTATTCCGGCAGTGATTTGGATTTTGACAATGAGCGGTTTTTTCTAAAGCAACAGGGAGTGGATATCCTGATCGGAGTTGATGACTATGGCCATAATTATGTGAAAAGCCCGGACACAAGCTGGGGTTATCCCGACAGGGAGTTGATGCGGAAAGCACTTGAAATGGACCAGCAGGATTTGCAGCAGCCGTATATTTCATTCGTACAAACCATAAGTATGCATACGTCCTATTCCATACCGGATCAGGGAAAATACATCAGGCTTTTTGAGGAGCGAATGGACAGGTTGGGTTTTGACGAGACCCAAAAGGAACGCCATCGCACCTACAAAGAGATATATTCCACAATCATGTATACGGATGAGGCATTGCGTTTCTTTTTTGAGGAGTATGCGAAACTTCCCGCCTATGGGAACACCATCTTTATCATTACCGGAGATCATCGCCTGCCCGAGATACCGTTATCTACCAAGATAGATCGCTTCCATGTTCCCCTGATCATATTCTCAACAATGCTCAGGCGCACAGCGCACATCGAGTCAATCTCGTCGCACCTGGACATCACACCTTCCCTGCTGGCCTTCCTGAAGAAGAACTACAATATTGATGTCCCATCCACCGTTTCCTGGGTCGGTTCAGGGTTGGATACGGATCCTTCTTTCAGAAATATCCATCAATATCCTCTCAAACACACAAAAAACAATCTGATTGATTATATTTCCGGGATGTATTTCATTGATCAGGATATATTGTTCTCCATAGGGAAGTATATGGATCTGGAGCCGATACAGGATGAGGGGAAAAGGAATGAGATGATTGCAGAATTCAACCGGTACAAATCAATGAATGACCGTTT
>CAKKPH010000062.1 GCA_919901585.1 Thermodesulfovibrionales bacterium
CACATAAGGTTGAGCACCGCAGAGCCCCTGTAGTCGCGATGCACGCATGCCCTTCCAAGTTCAAGTTTTTCGCCATCAAGCTTTTTAAAGGAAGACATCTCGAACTCTGTCTCTGAATAAAATCCCATGCCTTTTTCAGCCTTTGATCCTGTCAACAGACGGTATGTGCCTACGACCATATCCTTTGCCGTATCAATGACAATGATGTGGTCGCTGAATTTATCATACTGGTCAGTGTCTATCCCTGTCAAATAGGAAGACTGAAGCCCCTCATTGAGTTCGAGGTTGAAGACCTCAAAGCGAAGCTTCATTGCTGATTCGATCTCTTTGTCGGTTGCCGCCTGCTTTAATAACAGACGCGATTCAATGCTCTCTGTGATATTACCTGTATTTTGCAGCATATTCTCTCCTTTCATCTGTTTTAATAAGATGATTATAGGAGATGAATATTAAAGGGGCGTGTCAATACTGTTAAGTTTTGTTTACAGTGCTATGGCAGATTTCAGAGCCAGCGTTTTTTCTTAAAGGCGATATACATAAAGATTACAGGTATAATTGAGGCTGCGAAGATGATTATGAGCATGGTGTAGGGACCGAGGAATGTCCAAGGTTCATTCATGCCGCGATCTTCGACAGTTGGGTTTTAGAGAAGCAGTCTTCAAGGTCGAGATGATGGAATGGATATAGATTCAACAAGGAATTCAATGCCTCAGAGGATGGCGAAGCAATATTTATCCATACAAAGTTGATGCCTTTTATGCTATTTAAAGGCATCCTTCTTCACGAACAAAGGTCATTTGCAATTTAGCTTCCAAAAACCAGAACCCGTTTAACCCCTTCACTTCTTGCTACCTATCATAGTCAACAGCAATCCGGTCATATGTCTCGTTCATGAGGTGGGATGAAATAATGAAATCAGCAGATGCCCTGTTACAGGCGATGGGGATATTGTAGACGACTGCAATTCTGAGGAGAGCCTTCACATCAACATCGTGAGGGTGGGGTTCGAGGGGATCCCAGAAGAAAACTACTACATCGATTTCCCCTTCAGCTACCTTTGCTCCGATCTGCTGGTCGCCCCCGAGAGGGCCGCTTTTGAAACGATGGATATAAAGCGACAGCGCCTCAGACAGCAACCCACCGGTCGTCCCTGTTGCGAAGAGCTCGTGACGCGAAAGAACACTTTTATTGAACATAGCCCATTCAAGCATATCCCTCTTCATATTGTCATGCGCAACCAGCGCAATTCTCTTTTTCTCTTTCATCCGAACTTCACTTGTCACCTTTTCCATTGTAATGGCGCTCCTTTCGCAAAATCTATCACGCTGCTTCTGTTTTTCCCTAACCTCTCTATCCTTCCAATCATGCCGTTTCCCCCGTTAAGGCGTGTGCCTTATCTGTCAGCTCCCATGGTAGTCCAATATCCATTCTTCCGACATGACCATAGGATGCAAGTTTTCTGTAAAATCCACCTTTAATAGTGGAAGGCAGATATCTCAGATTAAACTGTCTTATTATTCCCGCGAGGCGGAAATCAAAGTGCCTTTCAATAAGGGCAGCAATCCCTTCATCAGAGACCCTGCCTGTGCCGAAGGTCTCTACCTGAATGCTCACAGGCCGCGAAAGACCTATGGAATAACTGAGCTGAACCTCGCACTCATCTGCAAGACCTGCTGCCACCACATTCTTTGCAGCATACCGCGCTGCATATGCGCCGACCCTGTCAATGCGAAGCGGGTCTTTTCCGCTCAGAGCTGCTCCGCTGTGGCGTGAATATTCGCCGTAGGTGTCTATGGCGTTCTTCCTTCCTGTCAGTCCTGAGTGAACTGAAGGCCCTCCTGTGATGAACGGGCCGTCCGGGTTGATGAATATCCTCGTGTTCTCATCCGGCCGTATGTCCTCATCAATGAACACAGGGTTTATAACGCTCCCCATAATATCGTCGTAGAGTCTCTTTAAATCAGGGCCTCCTGCTGAAGAAGGCATGGTCTGGCTCGCGATCACCGTGATGCTGTGTATCCTGTACGGCCTGTTTTTTCTGTATTCGACTCCCACCTGTGTCTTGCCGTCAGGCGCGAGATAGGCAAGCTGCTTCTGGAGCCTTACTGATGTGAGTTTCCGTGAAAGTCTGTGCGCGAGCCATATGGGAAGCGGCATCAATGCAGATGTCTGGTTGCAGGCAAAGCCGAAGACAGTAACCTGATTTTTTATCGGGATTTTTTCTATATCCTCATCAGTTAGTTCCCTCTCATCAAAACATGCCTGATCATCCGGCGGCATCTCTTTAAGGCTCGTGACGATGCTGCAGGTCTTGCCGTTAAATGCCTGCTGGTCATAACCTATCTGACTTATGACCTGACGCGCAATATTTGGGAAGTCAACACTTGCCTCTGAAATAAACCGTGCTGCTATAAAGACTATTGAGGTAGAGACAGCGCATTCGGCAATAATCTTCGAAAAGGGGTCCTGCTGGAGAAAATGGTCTACAAGCGCATCGCTGATGATATCGCATAACTTGTCAGGATGCCCTTCTGTTACGGATTCTGATGTGAACATGAAGTTGTCTTTCATAAATGCCTCCGCAGTCAGGATTCCTGCCTTACATGATTTGTATTTTTGGGGGTCTTATGTTTGGTGCCCTCGTTTATTAAAAGCGGGAGCAGCGCGCCGCTTCCGATAACAATGCCGTCTATAATACCTATCGGCCCAAGCCCTAAAAGGCTTCTCAGCCCGGGGACCGTCAGTGACAAGAATTGAAGCCCGAATGAGCCTCCGAGCGCAACAGTGAGGTATCTGTTCGGCGGCAGCTTTTCCTTGTCAAAGATGCTGTGCTGTTCAGAGCGGCAGCTTATTGCGTGGAGCAGTTGGGCTACGGATAATGTCATGAATGCCATGGTGTTGGCCCTCGGCCCTATGCCGTATCTCATGATGCCGTAGCCGTATGCAGCGAGTGTCCCTCCAGAGAGCGCGGCTGACTCGAAGGCTATCCTCTTGAAATCCGAGGATTTTATGATAGGTTCATCAGGATTTCTCGGCGGCTGGCTGAGTATGTCAGGCTCTGGAGGTTCAAGCGCAAGAGCGAGTCCCGGCGCGATGTCGGAGATGAGGTTGATCCAGAGGAGCTGCATCGCATTGAGGGGCTGTCCGAGTCCTCCTGCAATGGCAGTGAACATCACCATTATCTCGCTCAGGTTTGTAGAGAGGAGGAAGTGCACAGACTTTCTTATGTTGTTATAGATCGTCCTTCCCTGACTGATGGCGATTATCATTGTCTCGAGGTTGTCGTCTTCTATCACGACA
The DNA here is from genome assembly GCA_919901585.1 of Thermodesulfovibrionales bacterium. GTDB lineage: Bacteria > Nitrospirota > Thermodesulfovibrionia > Thermodesulfovibrionales > UBA9159 > CAKKPH01. The sequence continues at coordinate 3,301 of CAKKPH010000062.1, forward strand.
TCAGCGACCTCGCGAGCGACATCAGTTCCTGTGTGTCCCATAGCGATCCCGATATTCGCAGCCTTAAGCGCAGGCCCGTCGTTAATGCCGTCGCCGGTCATCGCAACGACCCTGCCTGTCTGCTGGAGAGCCTGAACTATCTGGAGCTTATGCGCTGGGCTGACGCGCGAGAATACATGCACCCTTTGAGAGAGCGCCTTCATGACATCAGGCTCTATGCTTGCGAGATGGGTTGAATCGAGTATCTCAAGCTGCTCTCCCTTGCTAAGGTTTAATTCCTTGCCGATCGCATAGGCAGTAGGCCCCTGATCGCCTGTTATCATGACAGTATCAATCCCTGCCTGATGGAATACGGCCATGAGGTCTTTTACGCCGTTTCTTATAGGGTCAGCCATCCCTATAAGGCCGAGCCAGACAAGGTCTTTGTTCCCTACAAAATCATCGTCGCTGTTTTTGATATGACAATACGCAGCAGCGAGCACCCTTAGTGCATTTCCTGCCATGCGCTCGTTCTCTGTTTCAATGGCAAGTCTGTTATCCTCGTTCAAAGGTATCTTTTCGCCGTCTTTTATCTGATAGCTGCACATTGTGAGAACCTCTGCAGGACTCCCCTTTAGCGCAACGAGATAATGCTTATTGTTATTGCGGTATTCATGTATAGAGCTCATAAAATTGAGGTTTTCAGAACGGTGATTTATTTTTATGAAAGAGTATTTGTTCCGCAGTTGAATCACATCAACGCCTGCGCTGATTGCCATATGGATCAATGCGTTCTCGGTCGGAGTGCCGTTCACAATATATTCACCCTCCTGCATGCTCACTTCACTCTCGTTGCAGAGAGTTGATACATGGATAAGGCGCAGGAGTTCATCGCACTGAAAAGGGTTCAAGGATTCATAAGTTGACCCACTGACCTCTTGACCCCTTGACCCCTCATGGATAATAAACTTCCCGTCTGACGCCTTTATCCGCCGCATGCCTGTATGTACCGAGACTATCGACATCCTGTTCATGGTTATTGTGCCTGTCTTATCAAGGCATATTGTCTGCACAGAGCCGAGGGTTTCGACTGCGTTCAGATGCCTGATAAGGACATGGCGTTTGCGCATCTCCCTGATGCCGAGAGCGAGCGTTGTTGTGGCTATTGTGGGCAGCCCTTCAGGCACAGCAGCAACGGCGAGGGAGATGGATGTCTTGAGCATCTGCAGGAAACCATAGCCGCGAAGAAGTCCGATGATGAATACAAGGCCGCATACAGCGCCGCTGATAAGCACAAGCTGCGTGCCCATCCTGTCGAGTTGTATCTCCATAGGAGTTACAGGAGGCTGAGCGTCTCCAACAAGCGTCTGTATCCTGCCTATCTCTGTGAACCTTCCGGTAGCTGTGACCACTGCAATACCCTGACCGCCTGTAACGAGCGTTCCCATATAGACCATATTTGTCCTGTCAGCGAGGGGGATATTAGTTGAGCGGAAGCTCTGAAGTCCAGAAGTAGTATTATCGGGATATTTATCAACTTCGCACTTCAGCGCTTCCGTGCTTTTTAGTGCCGGCATGCTCTCGCCTGTGAGCGCTGATTCATCCACGCTGAGATGATGCGCCTCAATGAGCCGTGCGTCTGCAGGGATATAACTGCCGGGCCTGAGGATAAGGATGTCTCCGGGGACAATGTCCTCTGCGCCGGCCTCTTTTAATGCGCATTCCCGAAGCAACAGCGCAGAAGGCCTAACAAGGCTCTTCAATGAGTGGATTGTCTTCTCTGCCTGGGTCTCTGTTGCATAGCCTATAACTCCGTTGATGACTACCACGCCTGCGATGACGAGTGCGTCTGCAAGACCTCCTGTTAAGAGGGAGATGCCTGCTGCCACGCCGAGCAGGGCAACCGGAAGAGATTTGAACTGATTGAGGAATATGCTCAGGCCGGAGCGAGGGACCGATTCAGGCAGGAGATTCGGTCCGTATTTTTTGAGCAATTTCTTTGCAGATTCTGATGAAAGCCCATACCTGACAGATGTGTTGAAAAACGGTACAACATCATTTGCGTCCATGATATGCCACTGTTTTGTAGCCTGATCTTCTGCATGCGTAACGAGTTTCCTTAGTTTCCTCATGCTTGCAGCCTTAGTGGTTGAATTGCTTTTTTGTTTTGCGGGAATAATATCTTTTGAAGGGAGACTCCCGGTTTCAGAATCTCGTTTGCCGTTTGTCTCCCTATGCTCTGATACAATGTCCTTTATGAGCAGGGCGAGTTTTTCACGGCTGTTGCCGGAATTAAAGCATACAAGGACATTCCCTGTCAGCGTATTAACAGATATATGGATGATGCCTGACTTCTCTGAAAGTCTTGCCTCAAGGTGCTTTTTAAGGTATTCGGAGCGGTAGAGTCCCGCAACTTTGAACCTCGCCCTGCCTTTTACAGCAGTGTGTATTGACTGTACCACACTATGCTATTCTCCCCTTCTGCTGCGCGTCCTTGTTGTGACTTCAGGACCCGGCGCGCTCTCTTCCACATCCGGGGTTGCCTGAGTCCTTGGTTTCGGCAGGGCAGCGCTCGCAATCTCCTTAACGCCCTCAACAACTCCGACAAGCATATCCTTTACAGCCTTGACAGCAGTGTTCCCGATTGTGCCTGCAGCGTCAATAGCCCCGCCTACTGCAACCTTTGCAACCTCTTCTACATTCCCTCCGACTTCTTTTGTCGCTTCGATAACGCCGTCAACAGCCCTGCGCGCTACAAGAGCGACATCCGCTCCTATTTCTGCTGCTCCTTTAACAGCGCCTTTTACAGTCTGGTTTGCAACAGTAATGACATCTCCGCCGACATCGCTCACTCCCATGACAACGCCTTTTGCCACGCTCTTGGTGCTGAGGATAAGACCCGTGCCGACCTCCTCAGTGGCCTGAATAGTGCCCTTTACCACATCCTTTGCGATGTCTACACTTTCGCTGGCAATTGCTCCGGCTGCCCTGAGCGTGTTGGAGACTGTGATCCTCACGAGGCTTACAATCTCTGCCTCGATCTCATTAATACCTTTCAGACTGCTTACTACACCCTCTTTGATTGTCATGCCTGTCCTTCCGATGCTCTCACTAAGACCTTCTGTTTTTGTTGATTCCTGCTTCGTCATTTCCGACCTCCTTTGGTTATGGGTTATTAAAATATTGACTTAAGTTATTGGGGGTTACTTGTCGTTTGCCTTCAGAAATATGTTAAAGGCATACCAGAAGGCTGTATACCATGCGGGGGCTGCAAAGTTGCCCCTGCTAATCTGGGAAAGGCCTAATCCTATGAGAACGATAAACGCCATGCCGGGGATATCCAATTCGCCTCCGGTAAATCCCTTTACATGTTTGTCCATGCCCTTAAAAGCCCCTGTCACCTTTTGAGACAGGGGGGTTGCTTCAGGCTTCTGCGTCATAAGCTTGAAAAGGTTGTGAGACTCTGCATAATTTGAGATTGAGTTAATATTCAGCTTATGGATAATGAGCACGCTTCCGGTCATCGGGTTCGCTTCAACCTGTTCAACTCCCCCCTTTTTTATTAACTGATCTTTAAGGGAGGCGAAGTATGGGCTATCCCCCTTTTTTGCAGGTATCCTGACCCGCAGCCTCCCTGCAATAGAGTGGCTCATATATGCCTCCGGCAGCATTAACCCTGAACTCCCTGCTCAGGCGCAACGCCTGCAACCTCCTGATGCATCTCTGAAAGCTCAGACTTTGCCTCTGCGACGACGTCTTCAACCATCTCGCTCACTTCTACTATAGCTTCTTTTCCCTTTTCGTATAGTATGAGACCGCCTTTAATGGCAGCCTTTGCGAGCGGTTTAGCCACGCCTGCCAATATAGGGAGCATGACCGGCGCAAGCACTGCAGCCCCTATCCCAATCGCAAGGCCTGTTACAACATTACCTTTAAGGATGTCATCGAAAAGTGCCATATTACACCTCCTCTTCTTTTTGCTCGTTCTATGCTTATAGCTTATTACTGCGACTGCGGTTGTGTCCATCAATTCATTCATTACTTGCCTATATAAAGAGCGATTTCATAAAAACGTAACAGCACATTCATAATGCTGTAACAACACAATGTGTAACCTATATCTTAAGGAGGTTTTTTATGATTGATTACAGCATAGTTCACCATGTGCCCGGGCGCATCAGGATAGGTGTGCCGTTAATAAAGGAATTGTCAATAAGTGACCTGCTCAAGAGATTCTCAGCTATCGAAATTCCGGAAGGCGTAAAAGGTATCCGTCCAAATCCGATAACCGGGACTGTGGTCATCAGCTATGATCCCGGGATGATAAACATTCTGAAGTATTTAGCTGATATGGCAACAGGCAAGGATCTTTTGGGTGCGGATCAGGAAGGAGGATGCGATGAATAATGTTATTGAAGGCAATGCCGGAGCATGTGTTAAATACGGCTCTGAATGTTGTTGTCCTTATGTGAATGCGCTTGACATTTGTACTGCCTCGATTAATCTGATCTCGGTTACGCCGTACCTTAGGGCAAGTTTCTGCGGGACTGAGAACCATGACAACTGTCCCATATTCCTTTCGAAGGTGTTGAGGAGGAGATAAAAGTGGAAGCTATGAAATGTCCGAATCTTTCAAAAAAAATTGTATGGGGGTGCAGGGCTAATAGTCAGTTCTATACACCGAGCAATTTCCAACTCTATGAATATTGCAGGACAAAGGGCCACAGAAAGTGCCCCTTTTTTATGGCAGGCAACGCTGAGTGCAAAAAGATTCACAACTTTGACACGCTCCAAAATTTAACATTGCCGTAATACTTCTGTAACAATAGGCTGTTATATTAGGCTAATAAAGGAGGTGAGTGATAAGCATAAGAATGAAGCAGCAGGCAGCAGGCGTGGAAGGTCAAAAAATATTGAACAAAGGAGAATACAAATGATTAGAAAGGTTATTCTGGGCATGGTTGCCCTCATGGTCATGGTAATGGCTGCATCTATGCCGGCAATGGCAGCCGATAAGATCGTCAAGGTTGACGGTTCGAGCACGGTCTATCCCATAACCGAGGCTGTGGCAGAGGAGTTTCAGAAGGCAAAGAAAGGCGCTATTAAAGTAACAGTCGGCATTTCAGGAACAGGCGGCGGGTTCAAGAAGTTCTGCAGGGGTGAGACAGATATATCGGATGCTTCAAGACCGATACTCAAGAAAGAAATGGAGGTATGCAAGGAGCACGGCATTGAATACATAGAGCTTCCTGTTGCCTATGATGGTCTTGCTGTTATGGTAAATCCGAAAAACACATGGGTCAAGACAATGACGGTTGCTGACCTTAAGAAGATGTGGGAGCCTGCTGCGCAGGGAAAAATCACGAAGTGGAATCAGATAAGACCTGAATGGCCTGATGTCCCATTAAAGCTTTACGGGCCAGGCGTTGATTCAGGCACATACGACTACTTTACAGAGGCTATTGTAGGGAAAGCTAAGTCATCAAGAGGGGATTTTACATCAAGCGAGGATGACAATGTCCTTGTTCAGGGCATAGCAGGCGACAAAAATGGCCTCGGTTTTTTTGGACTGGCATATTACGAGGAAAACAGGGATAAATTAAAACTCGTTCCGGTAATTAACCCTACGACGGGCAAAGAGGTGCTTCCGTCAGAGCAGACTGTAATGGACGGCACATACCAGCCTCTTTCAAGACCGATATTTATCTATGTAAGCAAAAAGTCATTGGATAAGCCTGAGGTGAAGGAGTTTGTGGAATTCTACCTTAAGAATGCAGCAAAGCTCGTAAAAGAGGTCAAATACGTCCCCCTTCCTGATAAGGCATATAAACTCGCAGAGGAGAGATTCGCAAAGAGAAAAATGGGAACCCTGTTCGGCGGCGAGGCAGAAGTAGGCGTCAAGATAGAGGATCTGCTTAAAAGAGAGGAAAAGAAGTAAGAGGCTGCTCTTTTTATGCCGGGGCATGAGGTGCATGCCCCGGCTGTCTCTTTTTCCCCCTGACAATCCCCTTCAGAAAAGCCATGTGCTTCAATAGGACATGCCCATTTTTAACAATTCTGTAATATTCCTGTAATATTCCTGTAACAATTGAAAGGCTATAATCTTACGCCTTAAACGGCAATCTTATGAAGAAAAAATTCAGGGTCAAAGAGTTCCTAATAGAGGCGGTTTTGTTCTTAAGCGCCGCCTCTTCAATATTCATTACGCTGAGCATTGTAATTATTTTATTTTATGAGTCCTATGGGTTCTTTAAAAAAGTCCCGATTATAGAATTTTTAACAGGCACACAGTGGACGCCACTCTTTGCCGAGCCAAAGTTCGGAGTACTTCCGCTTGTCGCTGGGACCCTCCTTACAACTGCAATTGCAGTGTCAGTTGCATTACCGCTTGGTTTGATTGCTGCAATATACTTAAGCGAATATGCGCCTCACAAGGTGAGAGAGACTGTAAAACCGATACTCGAACTCTTAGCTGCCGTTCCGACTGTGGTCTATGGTTATTTTGCGCTTCTCTTCCTGACGCCTATACTCCAGAAATTTATACCGAACCTTTCAGGTTTTAATGCCTTAAGCCCCGGTATAATAATGGGTATAATGATAATACCCTATGTGAGCTCTGTGAGTGAGGATGCTATGAGGGCAGTTCCAATGCATATAAAGGAAGGTTCTTATGCGATGGGCGCTACAAGGTTGCAGACTGCATTAAAGGTTATTATACCGGCTGCCTTTTCAGGCATTGCAGCAGCATTTATCATAGGCATATCGAGGGCGATAGGAGAGACCATGGTGGTCGCAATCGCAGCAGGAATGATGCCGAATTTTACCTTCAATCCCTTAGAGCCTGTCCAGACCTTCACTTCATATATAGTTATGGTGAGCCTCGGTGACGTCCCCCATGGGACACTGGAATATAAAACGATATTTGCAGCAGGCATTGTCCTGTTTTTCATGACATTATTTTTTAATATACTTGGATTCTTTTTAAGGTCAAAGTTAAGGGAGAAGTATTAATATGGAGCGGTCAGCAGGCGGCAGCCGGAAGACAGAACTTAAAAAACGGATAGCTATCACCAAATACTGGGACCATATCTTCGCAATTGCGGGACTTCTGTCCTCTCTGGTTGGCCTTATATTATTATTTACGCTCTTCATGGATTTATTCATCGACGGCTTCCCGAGACTGAGTTACAAGTTCTTCACGTCTTTCCCTTCAAGGTTTCCTGAAAGCGCAGGAATACTCTCCTCCTGGGTGGGTACGGTTCTCGTAATTATTGTCACAGCACTGGCAGCGATACCCTTAGGGGTTGCGGCAGGCATATACCTTGAGGAGTATGCAGGGAAAAACTGGTTTACAGACATTATTGAGATAAACATAGCGAACCTTGCAGGCGTCCCATCCATTATATACGGACTTCTTGCGCTTGGGCTGTTTGTGTATTTTCTTAAGCTTGGACAGAGCATTCTTACAGGCGGGCTTGCGCTTTCCCTGCTGATCCTCCCTATGGTCATCATGGCCACGAGGGAGGCTATAAGGGCAATCCCCAACTCGATAAGAGAGGCGTCATACGCATTGGGGGCGACAAAATGGCAGACTATAAAATGGCATATACTCCCTTATTCTACGGGTGGCATCCTTACAGGGATAATCATCGGGCTTTCAAGGGCTATAGGAGAGACAGCCCCGCTGATAACTGTCGGTGCATTGACATTTATAGCGTTTCTCCCTGCACCGCCTCTGTCTTTGGATTTCCCGTTTATATCCTTCAAGTGGCTCCTTGACCCCTTCACTGTCATGCCGATTCAGCTCTTCAACTGGGTCTCGAGGCCGCAAAAGGGGTTCCATATTAATGCAGCGGCGGCAGGCATAGTCCTGATGGTAATGACATTGATAATGAACGGCATTGCGATCTATATACGCTATAAATTCAGGAAGAGGATAAAATGGTAAAAGAGGAAAAGAGCCAGTACAAGGCAGAATCAAAGGACCTGAATTTTTATTACGGCAGCGTACATGCCCTCAAGGACATAAGCCTGCATATCCTTGAGAAGAAGGTGACTGCCCTTATAGGCCCTTCAGGCTGCGGCAAGACCACGTTCCTGAGGTGCTTCAACAGGATGCACGACCTTTACCCTCACAACAGGTATGAGGGTGAAATCATTCTGCATCCGGAGAACATAAACATAATATCGTCAGGCATAGACCCTATTGAGGTAAGGATGAGGATAAGCATGGTCTTCCAAAAGCCGAACCCTTTTCCCAAGACCATATACGAAAATGTTGCCTATGGCCTGAGGGTGCGCGGAGCCAACAGGAAGAGCATCCTCGATGAGGCTGTAGAGAAATCTTTGCGCAGGGCAGCGCTCTGGGATGAGGCAAAGGACAGGCTTAACAAGCTCGCCTTTGACCTCTCAGGAGGCCAGCAGCAGAGGCTCTGCATAGCCAGGGCGCTCGCTACAAGCCCTGAAATCCTCCTCTTCGACGAGCCTACATCCTCCCTTGACCCGATTGCTACCTCAAAGATAGAGGAGCTCATCATAGAGCTTAAGAAAGAGGTATCGATCCTGATAGTTACACATAACATGCAGCAGGCTGCCCGCGTAGCGGACCTCACCGCATTTATGTATCTTGGTGAATTGATAGAGTTCGACAGAACTGATAAGATATTTACAAATCCCTCGAATAAGCTTACAGAGGAGTACATCACAGGGAGGTTCGGATAATGCCTATTATTGATGAAGAGTTAAGTGACCTTAAGGAGAAGATTTTACGCATGGGCCTCCTTGTGGAGGCTGCGATAAGAGACTCGATAAAATCCCTTGTTAGTAGGGACAGCGAGCTCGCGAGGGAGGTCATCAGGAGGGACCATCAGATAAATGCCCTTGACGTTGAGATAGACGAGGACTGTATCAGGCTGATCGCTCTGAGACAGCCAAAGGCGGGTGACCTCCGGTTTATCACAACAGCGATGAAGATAACTACTGACCTCGAGAGGATGGGTGACCTCGCAGAGGACGTATGCGAAAGGGCAGTAGAGCTGAATGAAGAGCCTCCGCTTAAGCCGTATATAGACATCCCGAGGATGGCAGAGATCGCGCAGGACATGCTGACAGACGCACTCAATGCGTTTATGAGAAAGGATACGTCCATCGCCTACGATGTGATAGGCAGGGACGACGAGGTCGATAACCTGACCGTCCAGATATTCAACGAGCTCCTCTTCTTCATGATACAGGACCCCAAGACAGTAACGAGGGCAGTAAAGATAACATACATAGCAAAGTACCTCGAGAGGATAGCCGACCATGCTACGAATATTGCCGAGATGGTGGTTTACACAGTAGAGGGCAGGATAATCAGGCATACTGAACCCCCCAAACATCAGGGGCATGAATCGTAAGGTTTTTCTTATCCTTGCTATATTGACTGTATCGGTTTCTGCAATGAACAACTCAGATATCGTCTCTTATCAGAAGGCTATCGCTCACCTGCCTGACGGCGACAGGATTGCGTTGTGGGCAGGAAAATTCATCGGCGTACCGTATGACCCTGACCCCATCGGCGAATATGTCTCGAAAAAGGCTGTTGTCGCTGACGGTCGCGTGGACTGCATGTACCTCACTTTCAGGGCAGCAGAGCTTGCGCTCAGCAGAACGCCTGACGACGCCATACAGATGGCTCTCGACAAGAGGTTTCATAACCGGGGCATAATAAACGACGGCCTGGTAGTTAATTATGATGACAGGTTCGAGTACGGCGAGGACATGATCGACAGCGGGAAATGGGGCAGGGAGGTTACGGCCGGAATAGGCAATGTCGTTTCCTTAAAGGGTTCGAGAGGAAGGGATAAGGTAAAAATGATTCCGAGGCTAAATCTCATGGAGAGAATGAATGAAAAGGGTAAAAACAAACCGCCATTCAGGAGCGGGGATATCATTTTCTTTATAACCTCTCCTGAAAAAAGGGTTCTCGATGAGATTGTCGGCCATATCGGAATAATAAAAAAGGAAGGCTCTGCGATATACCTCATCCACGCGAGCGGACTTAAGAATAAGGGCGGGGAGGTGAAGAAAGTTTTATTGTATGACTATTTGAAAACCATGCCTTTCCCCGGAATAAGGGTAACAAGGTTTGATTGACAATTGGCCTCTCATTTTATAGCCTTTTTACCTCTCATTGTCCTGCCTCCGGTCACTATGTTACGTCTATTTTAAACACCTGCGGCTATTTGTTTTTACGCTGGTGCTTGGTCTTTTTAAGCAGTTTCTTGTGCTTATGCTTGCTCATCTTCTTTTTGCGCCACTTTACAACACTTCCCACACACTCACCTCCTTCTTCGAAAAAGTCTTCATGTAAGAAATGGGAAGCAAGAAGCAAAATCTCACTTCCTACTTCTTATTCCTAAATTGTGCTTCTTTTGCCTTGCTGTATTCCCTTGCCTGATTCATAAATGCCTCGAGCTGTATCCAGGTTGCCGGGGACTCGCTTCCATCATAAGAGATGCTTATGAACGGGATCCCATAATCCCTGCTCACACCCCTCATGAGGGTCGTAACTACTGTGCCTGGCATACAGCCAAAGGGCATGGCATTTATTATACCAGAAGCACCCTTCTCAATAAGGTCAATACTCTTCCCTATGCTGAGTATCGCCTCGCCTTCAAAAGAGTCATGAAGGTAAGGAGAGGCCTTTTTAAGAATGTCTTTGACCACGGGTTCGTTTATGGTCCTAAGGAAACCCTTAAAGTGCCTTGCGTATCTGTGCTCAATCCGCTTCTGGAAGAACTCCTTAAGCAGAATTTGAATCATAGCAGACCGCTCCTTTTTAATCAAGGCCTTTCTTACGCTCATGCGGTTGACATAGTAGATCCATTCCTCGACAGGCGCAAGCCATGCCTCGCCTCCGAGTGCCTCGACCTTCCTGATTACATCCTCGTTTGAGAACTTATTGCTTCTGACAAAGATCTCGCCGACAATGCCTATCAGGGGCTTTTGTTCATTATGCCGGGGCAGGTTTTCAAAGTCCAGGCGTGCCACCTTCAAGAGGTCGTCAATCTTTCCGTCCACGCCCCTCAGCGTGAAATATAACCTCGTTATGTATTCCTGATAGAGGCTGTCTGTTGCGCCCTTTTCTTTTTCATACGGTCTTGTTTCATGGAGGCACTTGCAGAGGAGCTCGTAAGCCACTATACCGTCCCAGGCATAGCGTGAAAAAGCCTTTCCTACAATGCCGAGCTCTCTATAAAAACCCACATCCTGATTAGGTGACAGTACCGGGACATCATTAACCCCGAGTTCCTCGAGGACGAGCTTATGAAATACATTATACTGGCCGAACCTGCAGGGCCCCGAGCCTGAAGGCATGAAGAACGCTGAATTTCCGGGACTGAAATCAGGCGAGAGCACCCTTTTCACCATATCGCCGGTTGTAACAGTGCACGGATAGCATTCCTTGCCTGAGACAAACCTCCTGCCGATGTCGATTGCATTTTTGTCGGATTCGGGGAGCACCTCAGCAGCCACACCGCATCTCTCAAAGGCTGCTGCAAGCGCAAAGGCATGGTCAGACATGCGGGGGATATAAACAGTCCGTTTCAAATTCGGAGTGTTCAATTCCGGATTCCGGATTCCGGATTTTGGATTTATTTGTTGACTGCTGAGAGCTGAGAGCTGAGAGCTGAGAGCCGGCTTGTAATTCACAATGCTGTCGAGGAATGCCTCGCATCTTGTTATTGCTCCGGCATCTGCACTGTGCTCGTCTATATCGATATTGAGGAA
>CAKKPH010000063.1 GCA_919901585.1 Thermodesulfovibrionales bacterium
TAGAGTAGTAGTCGAGGAAGTTCGGGATTTAAAATTGAAGGTACGAAAAAAAGGAGGGTAATATGCCATTGTTAACGCCGTATCTCATGACAGTGCTTTTCGCGATTTTTTTTGTCGCCTACATTCTCTCCAGCGCAATCAAGATTCTCAAAGAATACGAGAGGGGGGTCGTCTTCAGGCTCGGCAGGATCATCCCAGTGAAAGGACCGGGCCTGATAATCATCTGGCCCATCATCGACAAGCTCGTGAGGGTAAGTCTGAGGACTGTTACATTCGATGTCCCGGCACAGGATATTATCACAAGAGATAATATCACTGTTAAGGTCAATGCGGTCGTGTATTTCAGGGTTATGGACCCCATAAAGGCCATTACAGCGGTTGAGGACTTTTTCTATGCAACGTCCCAGATCGCACAGACTACCCTGAGGTCGATTCTCGGGCAGAGCCAGCTTGACGACCTGCTTACGAAGAGGGATGAGCTCAATGCAGAACTTCAGAAGGTGATAGACTTCCAGACAGAACCCTGGGGCGTGAAGGTGGCTACCGTTGAGGTAAAAAACGTTGACCTTCCTGTTGAGATGCAGAGGGCCATCGCAAAGCAGGCAGAGGCGGAGAGGGAAAGAAGGGCAAAGGTCATACATGCAGACGGAGAATTCCAGGCATCCCAGAAACTCGCAGATGCGGCAAAGATAATGGCAACACAGCCAATGGCTATGCAGCTGAGATTCCTCGGAACCCTTGCAGAGATCGCAACAGAGAAGAATTCAACCATAATATTCCCTGTGCCTATTGACCTGATTAAACCATTTCTCGAAAGACAGGAACAAAAAAATAAATAAGGATACAAAGACAATTAATAAGGATCACAAGGAAACCCGCAGAAGGAAGAACAAGATATGGCTCAGGCTCTTTCTTCTTTTCCTGATTGTCGGCGGGTTGACCATTATATTTTATAAGACCGGGCTTATCCAGTTCTTCCTCGACAAAAAGAGGATGCTGAATTTCCTCGATACGCTCGGCCCGCTGTCATTTATAGGTTTCATACTGCTGCAGAGTGCTCAGGTGGTTGCTGCCCCTATTCCGGGAGAGGTTACAGGCCTGCTCGGCGGCTATCTGTACGGGCCCTTGCTCGGCATAGCACTTTCAACTATCGGGCTGACTATAGGCTCATATATTGCATTTGCACTCTCGCGGACCTTCGGCAGGCCCTTTGCTGAGAAGTTCGTAAACAAAAAGACATTCAAACGCTTCGACTACCTTCTTCATCATAAAGGCGCATTCCTTGTATTCCTCCTGTTCCTTATACCCGGATTCCCTAAAGATTACCTCTGTTATATACTCGGACTCGGCCATCTCACCACAACTGAATTCCTTGTTATCGGCGGCACAGGAAGGCTCTTCGGGACAATCCTCCTGACGCTCGGAGGCAACTTCATCAGGCAGCACAGGTACATAAGTTTCTCAGTGCTTGTAGGCGTTGCGATCATCGTTGTATTCATGGCAATGGCATACAGGGACAAGATCGAGCGCGTATTCAGACTCTGGCACATCAGGAGCTACAGGAAGAAGAAGGAAAACAAAAGCAAACTGAAAGCAAAAGGGGAAGCCACGTAATAAAAGTATAAGTCTGAGCAATTTTTTATTCAACTATCGACTAACCACTTCATAAATTTTTTCTGCCGGAATTAAATAGCAAAAAGAAATTTAATTTGCTAAAATTCTTTCCAAGAAATTATAAAACTTAAACCATTTATAAGGAGGGTGACTATGCATGATTCTTCAGTTTACAGGGAGAGGGATATGAGGCAGTTCAAACGCGTTCCTTTGCTAAAGAACATTGACTACTCCATGAAGATGCCCGGGTTTGACACAAGCAAGCTCTCGAGTCTTAAAGGCATGACAGTTGATATTAGTGACAAGGGGATCGGGATCGAGACCGATTATCCACTTGCGCCCGGCCATACACTCTGGCTCAGTGACGGCATAGAAATGGCAGGTATTGTAAGGTGGTGCATACCGGCTGAAAAAAAATACAGGGCAGGCATCGAATTAAGTTTAACAACTGCAGGTCTATCCGCCGGGAACACCATACAACAAGCCCTCAGCATCCTTGATCAAAAAACTGAAGAATACATCAGGCAGCTTAAGGACTTTGAGGATATATGTTCCGGCACCTACGATAATGATAACCTCTTGGGCGAGATCACCTCGGCAAACGATTCTATGCTCAAGGCATGCTTGGAATTAGAAAAAGAGGCTCCATTAGATGCAGCTCAAATAAAAGAAGCCCAAATAGCTTTTCGTTTAAAGACAAACCTAGTCCTGGCCAAAAGTCATTTCATTAACCACGCCCGCACATGGCCAAAAGGCCATCCCGGAGATTACATGATTTTAGAGCATGCATACCGGAATTCCCCGATGTCGGAAGGCATAGGCTACTATCTTGACAAATACTGTCTTTCCTCCACTCTATGCACTGCAGTCAGGGGAAGAAAGGCACTTCTGAGAGAATTACTTCAGGCAGAACTCGAAAGCAGAAGCAAACCATCCATACTCGATGTCGCCTGTGGCTCCTGCAGGGAGATTTTCGAACTCTCTCCGGATATTGAGAGGTCAGGTGCAAAGATAACCTGTATTGACTTCGACTCAGAGGCGCTTGATTTTGCGGCAAACCGCATTTCCTACACTGGTATTCTGGATCAATTGGAATTCCGCAAATACAATGCGTTTAAAATGGTAAACCACGAGAGGAACATAAAGGAATTTGGGATGCAGGATGTGATTTACAGTGTCGGCTTCTTTGATTATATCGAGGATGAGACGCTCATCCGTATGCTCGGTTCTTTTTACAAGCTGCTCAATAACGGAGGGAACCTTATTGCATCTTTCAAGGATTGCCGCCGTTACGCAACGTCATTTTATCACTGGATGGTCGACTGGAGCGCCTTTTATCAGAGGACTGAAGAAGACTGTTGGAGGCTTATGGAGAGGGTAGGAATACCCTCTGAAAAAATCTCATTCAGTCGCGACAGTTCAGGTGTAATCATGTTCTTCATTGCCACAAGATAGCTTGTCACCTAAATGGGCCGGCCTGTGGTATCATCCGGCCCATTTTATCTTTTATATTCTAACCTCAAGTGATATAATTTAAAGATGAAAATTGATCATGCGCTTGAAGCTCATCTTTCAAGGATTGCGCAGGATTGGGTCGGCACCGTATTAATACTCGGTGCCTTCCTCTTCCCCCTTCTCAGCCTCATGGATTTTCTTGTAACACCTGCAAACTTTAAGGCCTTTTTAATTTACAGGTTTATAATTTCTTTCCTGCTCATGGCTCTTTACTTTGTCAACAAACTAAAGACCAGCAAGAATTTTCAATACCTTATTATTATTATTGCTACTACGCTTTCTGCCGCTACTATTGAATTAATGGTACTCAAATATGGCGGGCACGTCTCTACGTACTATGCCGGCATGAACCTCGTTGTGATATGCGCACTCGGTTTTGTTCCGATTAATCTCTTCCTGTCATCCATTATACTTCTGATAATCTACGGGATATACTTCATTCCGATTGCAACTGCAGGCAGCATCACTGATCCTGTCTTTATAAGCAATAACGCCTTTATGGTAGCGACCTTTGTGATCGCCCTTGCCTGGAGGCATCAGAACCAGAAACTTATAATCAATGAGTTTGCGCTCCGCGAAGAGCTTGACAAGAAAAAACGCAGGATTGAAGAGCACTCAGTCCATCTTGAAGATCTCGTCACCGAGAGGACGAAGGAGCTTTCGCTGTCAGAGCAGAGGTACAGGGCACTTTTTGACAATGCAAACGACGGCATCTCTGTTATCGACAGAAACGGTATCATAGTCAATGTGAATCAGCGTTTTTGTGAACTCCACGGTTTTGACCGGAACACGCTGGTCGGGACAAATTTCAAGCTCATAGAGGCTGAGGACTCTAACAGCGAAACAGCAAACAAGACAGCAGAACTCATTAACGGGAAGGCCATGCTGTACGATGCTGAACATTACAGGAAGGATGGGAGCAGGATACTCCTCGAGGTGAGCTCCAAGGCGATTGATATAGGCGGTGAGTTATATATACAGTCCTTTCACAGGGATATAACTGAAAAGAAGAGGCTGCAGGAACAGTTGTTTCAGTCCCAGAAAATGGAGTCTTTAGGGGCCCTTGCAGGCGGGATTGCCCATGACTTCAACAATATCCTGACAGCTATTCTCGGCCATGCGGAACTCCTCAGCGAGTACAGCAACCTCGATGACAAAGACAAGCAGAGGGTGAGGGTTATTGAAAACTCAGCCCGCAAGGCGGGCCACATGATTTCGAAGATCCTGGGCTTTGCACGAAAAGGTGCTATAGAGATAATGCCTCTTAACCTGAATGATGTTATCAGGGATACTGCAGAACTGCTTGAGCGGATGCTCACTAAAAAGAATGTCAGGCTCAGGATCGAAACCAGCGGGAACATCCCTGTTATTGACGGTAACAGCACCCAGATCGAGCAGGTCATCATGAACCTTGTGGTTAATGCCATAGATGCCATGCCTGACGGCGGCGCCATAGAGATTCGGACTTTACTGTCTGACCTTAGGGAATGCCCAACCCTTGTACATCCCCTGCTCAGCCCTGGCAGGTATGTTTTCCTGACCATCTCTGATACGGGCAAGGGCATTCCGGATGACATTAAAAGCAAGATATTTGATCCTTTTTTCACAACAAAAGGGCCCGGCAAGGGCACCGGTTTGGGGTTGTCCATGGTATATGGGATAGTTAAGGAACATAAGGGGGTAATTAATCTTAAAAGCGCGATCAACAGGGGCACAACATTCGAAATTTATCTCCCTTCATCAGACAAGCTTATCAGCAAGTCGGCAAAACCTGACTTGCAGGCTATTGCCGGACGTGAAAGCATACTTGTCATTGACGATGAAAAGGATATACTTACCTTCGTAAAGGACGTGCTCGAGGCTCAGAAGTACAAGGTCATTGCTACAGATAATCCTGTTTATGCTCAGGAGATCTTTAAGAACATAGCTAATGAAATTGATCTCATTATAACCGACGTAGTAATGCCGCTAATCAATGGCCGTGAGCTCATTAAATATTTTAAAAAAATAAAACCATCCTTAAAGGTCATCGCAATCTCAGGCTATGACAGCAACCCCTCAGATGACGATGACAAATACATAAACGCCTTTTTGATGAAACCCTTTGAAGGGACATTTATGCTTTCGGCCGTAAGAAAGGCCCTCGACTCAAGAAACGCCGATACTAAGACATTTTCAGATCCGTAGGCCGGCATCTTTCTCTGCGTTTTTTCTTAGGACTGTAATATCCTGATATGTTATAATTCAGGGCATCCGCAATGCGCAACGTCCGGATGAGTGTGATTGCAATGAAAAAAACCGGCATACCAGATAAAGTCCTGCTGCTCGGCAATGAGGCGTTAGCAAGGGGCGCTTATGAGGCCGGAGTCAAAGTAGCCTCTGCATATCCCGGCACTCCTTCCACAGAGATAATCGAAAGCCTCTCGACCTACAAAGGCGTTTACACTGAATGGGCACCTAATGAAAAGGTCGCATTGGAGGTCGCACTCGGAGCCTCTTTTGCCGGAGTCAGGGCACTTGCTTCCATGAAGCATGTGGGGCTCAACGTCGCCGCTGATCCTCTTTTTACCGCTGCATACACAGGCGTTCGCGGCGGTCTCGTTATA
>CAKKPH010000064.1 GCA_919901585.1 Thermodesulfovibrionales bacterium
CCTAACTCATAACTCAATTATTTACCACCTTCCCATCCTCCCCCTGATTTCTCCCGTTACAGGATTTATTTCAGGAGCATTGGAACCAGGGGCGTACAGCAAAGTTTTCCCTCTGATATAATGCATCCCCTCCGTGCACAAGCACGCCCGTCCTCGATACAGGAACGCCAAGGGAGATATAGTATTTAAGGCCGTCAAAAAAAGAGCTGTCAATGGTCTCCGCAGATTTAATCTCAATTGGAACCAGCTTTTTACCGTTATCTATAACAATATCCACCTCGTGCCCTGTCCTGTCGCGCCAGAAATATAAAGGAGGGACTTTGCCGGTATGGGCAAAGGCCTTGTAAATCTCAGCGAAAACGAATGTCTCGAATATCGTCCCCTTCATAGGATGTACAGGGATGTCCCCCGGCTCCCTTATCCTAAGGAGGTAGCACAGGAGCCCCGTGTCAAGGAAATAGATCTTCGGGCTCTTTATGATCCTCTTTGAGAAATTTGCATGGTGCGGCGGAAGGAGATGGATGATAAAACCTGCCTGCAGTATGGAGACCCAGTGCCTGGCCGTTGTGTGGGATATGCCGCAGTCGGATGCCAGAGAGGATAGATTCAGCAGCTGCCCCGTCCTTCCGGCGCATAGCCGCACAAACCTCTGAAAGGCATCGAGATTCCCAATATTCGCCACATCCCGCACATCCCTTTCCACGTATGTCCTGTAGTATGCGGAGTACCAGTCGTGCGGCTCCAACCCCCTGTCATGTATGCGTGGATAAAGTCCTTTGTAAAGTATCTCTTCAAGGCTGAAAGGAGGACTCTTTCTTTTCTCCGGAAGTATATTGATCTCATAAGGATCGGGTGCCGGCTGTCCAAGAAGTTCGCTAAGACTTAAGGGAAGGAGATAAACTATCGCTGTCCTGCCGGCAAGGGTCTGACTGACCTTCTCCATCACATGGAATTGCTGTGATCCTGTAAGGATAAACCTGCCCGGAGAATCTTCCCTATCCACAATACCCTGGATGTATGATAAAAGATCGGGAGCCCTCTGAATCTCATCGAGGATAACTCCGCATGGGAATCGCCTCAGAAACCCTTTTGGATCGGCAAGGGCAAACTCTCGCTCGTTAGGTTCTTCAAGACTCACGTAGTCATGGTCTTCGAATACCTTTTTTGAAAGAGTGGTCTTCCCTGACTGGCGGGGTCCCATGATAGAGACAACTGGAAATTTCTCTGCCAGGGCAGATAACTTACCGGACAGGGTTCGCTTGAACATAGGATTATTTTAAATGAACAATAATCTTTTGTCAAATTGAAAGTAAAACTTTCAATCCGTCAAGGAAGGCTAGGATATTTCTCGAAGCAATACTCAAACGCATCTTCTCATCTTCGCTTATCTTTTCCTCCCATCCTCTCTTTGCGCCTTTGCGGCTTTGCGTTAATCATGTCTTGGGTGGTTTTGAGTTTTGGATTTTGAGTTTTGAGTTAAATAATTCAAAATCCATAATTCAAAATTCAAAATTTCTTCTGGGCGGTCGTTTTTACGATAGATGTAAGTATATTTGCTATA
>CAKKPH010000065.1 GCA_919901585.1 Thermodesulfovibrionales bacterium
TTAAGGAGGACACACGGGATAATCCTCGTAACAGGCCCGACAGGAAGCGGTAAGACAACCACACTTTATGCAGCCATCAACAGGATACATTCAGAAGAAAAGAACATCATAA
Source organism: Thermodesulfovibrionales bacterium (assembly GCA_919901585.1). Lineage (GTDB taxonomy): Bacteria > Nitrospirota > Thermodesulfovibrionia > Thermodesulfovibrionales > UBA9159 > CAKKPH01. The sequence goes on from CAKKPH010000065.1 coordinate 113, forward strand.
CAGTCGAAGACCCGGTCGAATACCAGCTTAAAGGCGTAGGCCAGATCCATGTGAACCCTAAGATCGGCCTCACATTTGCTTCCGGGCTGAGGTCTATCCTGAGGCAGGACCCTGATGTAATAATGGTCGGAGAGATAAGGGACTTCGAGACCGCAGAGATAGCGATACAGGCATCACTTACAGGGCACCTCGTGTTCAGCACGCTCCACACCAATGATTCGGTCTCTGCGCTCACCCGCCTTATCGATATGAGGGTCGAGCCATTTCTCATAGCTTCTTCTCTCCTCTGTGTCCTTGCACAGAGACTTGTGAGGGTCATCTGTGCTTCATGCAAGGAGTCCTACGAACCTACCGAGGCAGAGAAATCTTATTTCAAGACTACGAACTATGATCTCGGAGCTAAGTTATACCGTGGCAAGGGCTGCGAAAAATGCAGGGGCACCGGCTATGCAGGGAGGACAGGCATATTTGAACTCCTCGGGATCAACAGCGATGTGAGACAGATGATTGCAGATAGGAAGGATGCAAGGTTTATAAAAGATGCTATGTTAGCAAAGGGTATGAAGACCCTTTATATGGACGGCCTCAGTAAGGTCGTTAACGGCTATACAACCCTCGAAGAGGTACTGAGGGTTATACAGAAAGACTATGCCGATATTCCAGTATAAAGGCCTGAGGGCCGACGGCAGGGAGACAGGCGGCACCATAGAGGCCTCGGGCCTTGGTGATGCGATAGCGAGGGTGAAGACTGAAGGTGTTTTCCCGAGCGAGGTCAGGGAAGTCGGCATAAAGCTTAAGAGGGGGTTTTTCCGCAGGGTTGATGAGACATTCCTGCCCGGAGTTACAAGACAGCTGTCTATGCTCTTAGCCTCAGGCGTTCCGCTGATCGAGGCCCTGAGTTCCTTATCTGCAGAATACAGAGGTGTTTACAGGAGTATACTGGTCAACATAAAAGACCGCGTGTCAGGCGGTGCTGCCCTTCACAGGGCGCTCGGCGATTTCGGCGATTTTTTCCCAGGCTTTTATATAAACATGGTTCATTCCGGTGAACAGAGCGGCACGCTCAGCAGGGTTCTTGTAAAACTGGCTGATTATCTCGAGAAGCAGAACACTGTCAAGGCGAGAGTCCGTTCAGCTATGGTCTACCCTCTGATAATGATAAGCGTCAGCATAGTAGTGCTCTCCTTCCTCTTTACCTTTGTCATTCCGAAGATAGTAAAGATATTCAGCGACACAAAAAGCGCTCTACCGTTTATCACCGTCATGCTGATCTTCATAAGCAATATCTTTGTCAAATACTGGTGGGTTTTGGCAGGCGGGGCTGTTGCTGCTTATGCGTTATTAATCAAATATATAAAAGAACAGAGGCTCTTCTTTGACAGGCTGCTGTTAAGGCTGCCCGGGGGCATTATGCAGAGCCTCTATTACTCGAGGTTTGCGAGGACTCTTGCATTCCTGCTTGACGGCGGACTTCCTATGCTCAAGGCGCTTAGGCTCTCTTCAGGTTCGATAGGGAACAGGGCGCTTGAGGCATCAGTCTTAAAGGCAGAGGAGATGGTTGCCGAAGGCCATTCGCTGCATGCCTCACTTGAGGGGTTCCCCCCTGTTTTTATACAGCTCATATCGACCGGCGAAAAAGGTGGCATGATTTCAGAAGCGCTTATGAGGGCCGCAGATGCCTATGACGAGGAGTTCAGCAGGAGGGTCAACAGGGCGCTCTCTGCTTTTGAGCCTGGACTGATACTGCTTATGGCGATTGTGACTGGTTTTATTGTGCTGGCGGTTATCCTCCCGATGTTCCAGCTTAATCAGCTTGTAAAATAAGGTTTTTTCGCAAAAAATTTGGAAATGCCTGAAATTACAAAAACTCTAAATTCCCGTTTTCTTGAGATGGCTGAAAAG
>CAKKPH010000066.1 GCA_919901585.1 Thermodesulfovibrionales bacterium
CCTTCATTGTCAACCATCATAGCGTCAAGGCCCATCTCCTCCAGTACCTTCATGCCCTTTTTTACGCCGAGTATGAATATGCCTGTTGAAAATGAATCTGTTAAGACGCCGTCGCCTGCTATTACACTCACGCTCCGGCATTCATAAGAGGGGTACCCTGTATGCGGGTCTATCAGGTGGTGGTACCTCTTGCCATCAGCAATAAAGTACCTCTCATAATCCCCGGAAGTCGATATCGCCATATCCTTTAGACTGATAACAGCCATTATCTCATCTTCCTTTCCCTTCTGCCTCGGATTCCTTATCCCTACTGTCCACGCTTTTCCGTCAGGCTTTAAGCCGAAGGCCTTGATATCACCTGCTATGGCCACAAGCCCTGCGCTTATACCCTCCCTCTTAAGCTCATTAACAGCCCTGTCAACAGCATATCCTTTAGCTATGCCTCCGAGGTCAATAGACATCCCCTTTTTCTTAAGATAGACCGTCGACGCCTTCCTGTTGACATCTAAATCCCTGTAATTGACCAGACTCATCCGTTCCCTGATTATTTCATCGCGGGGAGGTTTTGACGGCGAACCGCTGAAATCCCATAATGATATTAATGGCCCGATTGTTATATCGAATAGACCGCCGGTCTTGTCCGAGACGTACAGCGCCTTTTCTATTATCTCAAGCGTCTCATGCGAAACCCTTACAGGCGTGACGCCGGCACTCCTGTTTATCTGCGATACCTCGCTCTTCTCAGAAAAATAATTAAGCAGGTGATCGAGTTTTTCTATCTCTTTGAAGGCAATCTCTATTACCTTCAAGGCACGGTCCTCGGATTCTGCGACAACGCTTATTGACACAAGGGTGTCCATGAGCACCCTGCTCTTCCTGTAAATCTTATCCTGCTGCATAGAGCAGGAGACCACAAAAACGGCAATTAGACAGCCGATTATCAGGGCAGTCATGCCTGCCAATCCATTTTTGGCCGTAAGACCTTGAATCTTGAATCTCGAATCTTGATTTTTGAATTTCATGCCACCCTTGTCCCGCCTCTTGTTGAGAGCACTTGCTTCAGATACCTGCCTGTGTGCGAATCAGGGTTAGCACTTACCTCTTCAGGAGTGCCGCTTGCTATAAGAAACCCTCCGGCCTCTCCTCCTTCAGGCCCGAGGTCTATGATGTAGTCTGCTGACTTGATCACATCAAGGTTATGCTCTATAACAACAACGGTGTTCCCCCTGTCAACAAGGCTGTTCAGCACATCAAGTAGCCTCTGTATATCGACAAAATGAAGTCCGGTAGTCGGCTCATCAAGTATATAAAGCGTGTTGCCTGAAGACCTCTTCGAAAGTTCCCTCGAAAGCCTGAGCCTCTGCGCCTCGCCGCCTGAGAGTGTCGGAGCGGGCTGCCCCAACTGGAGATAGCCGAGCCCCACATCCTCGAGTATCTCGAGTTTCTGTCTGATCAAAGGAATGGATTCGAAAAAAATATGTGCCTCTGAAACAGTCATCGAGAGGACCCCGGATATGTCCTTGTCCTTATACTTTATCTTCAGTGTCTCCCTGTTGTACCTCCTGCCCTTGCAAGTATCACACTGGATATAGACATCAGGCAGAAAGTGCATCGCAACCTTAAGCAGGCCGTCACCGTGACACTTCTCGCATCTGCCGCCGGAGAGGTTAAAGCTGAACCTCGAGGCTGAATAGCCTCTCACTCTCGATTCCTGCACCTGAGCAAACATCTCCCTTATAAAACTGAATACACCTGTATAAGTTGCAGGGTTTGAACGCGGCGTCCTGCCGAGGGGCGACTGGTCAACGCATATCACCTTTTCTATCTTATCTGCCCCGATTATGGCATGCCCGTCTCTGTCTGCCCTTTTATGGCCCCAGTTCATAAGTGCCTTATACAGGATTTCCATGACCAGTGTGCTCTTGCCGGACCCTGAGACACCTGTTATGCAAGAAAAGGCCCTTAATGGAACAGCCACATCTATGCCCTTAAGGTTGTATTTCGAAGCCCCTTTGACTTCGATAAACTCCCTTAAACGCCTCCTCTTCAGAGGAAGTGGTATAGCCATCTCACCGCTCAAATACCTGCCGGTGATAGAGCCAGGGTTGGATTTAATCTCTGAGGGCGTACCCTGTGCGACAACCCAGCCGCCTCTCGAACCTGCTCCCGGTCCCATATCTATTACATAGTCGGCAGATCTGATAGTCTCCTCATCATGCTCAACAACTATAACTGTATTTCCTGCGTCCCTTATAGACACGAGGCTGTCGAGCAGTTTTGAGCAATCCCTCGGGTGAAGCCCGATGCTCGGCTCATCAAGCACATACAGAACACCTGTAAGGGATGAGCCCATCTGGGTAGCAAGCCTTATCCTCTGCGCCTCGCCGCCTGAGAGTGTGAGGGATACCCTGTCGAGAGAAAGATAACCGAGTCCCACCTTTATAAGGAATGTGAGCCTGTCCGCCACCTCTTTCAATACCCTCGTTGCTATCTGTCTCTCCCTCTCTGTGAGGGTCAGCCCATTCACAAAACCGAGGGCCTGCTCTGCAGTAAGCATAGAA
>CAKKPH010000067.1 GCA_919901585.1 Thermodesulfovibrionales bacterium
TTTCCGAGACCCCTGAACATGCCGAAGGCAGCGCCCTCGTTCCTTATGTTGATAATATGCAGGAACGGCAAAACCCTGATCGTCTCAAAGGGCTCAATAAGTGTCCTTACAAGGTATTTTGTTGTCTGGTCAAGGACTACTACAAGCGAGGCTGTCAGGAAATATAGCTCTCTTTTCATTTAAGGTTATTATAACACTTCCTGCAGAGGCCGGGCGCATCAGGGAGAGTGTTGACCTCAGCGCTCCAGTTCCAGCATCTTTCGCACTTATCACCCAAGGCCCTTTCTACAGATATATTAACACCCTTTAACTCCGGACTCTCGAACACATTATCACCTGCCGGCAGCGCCCTGCTTATCTCTGTATCAGAAACGATAAAGAGGGCCGGCAGGAAGTCCCTGTATCCGTTAAGGAGGCTGTAGTACTCATCGCTCAGGAAGAGCGTGACCTTTGCCTCGAGCGCATTGCCTATAAACCTCTCCTGCCTCTTGATCTCGAGCGCCTTGTTCACCTCATTCCTTACTGCAATGAGCTTCTCCCATTTTTGTTCGAGGGCAGGGTCATAGAGGCCTTCATCAAACTCAGGGAACCTTGAGAGAAAAACAGACTCTTCCTTTTCGCCCTGCATAAAGCCCCATATCTCCTCTGCTGTAAAAGAGAGCACAGGCGCCATGAGTCTCGTCATTACAGAGAGGATATTCCGGAGCACCCACTGGCCTGCCCTCCTCTCGGGAGAGTCAGCCCTGAAGGTGTAAAGCCTGTCCTTAAGTATATCGAGGTAAAAAGAGCTCATATCTACTATGCAGAAGTTATGCAGGCTGTGATAGACCTGATGGAACTCAAACCTCTCATACGCCTCGGTCACCCTCTTTATGAGGCTGTGAAGCCTCGACATCGCCCATCTGTCGATCTCGAGGAGGTGCGCGCTGTAGTCCCTGTTGTCATAGTCATTAAGATTCCCGAGCAGGAACCTCGCAGTGTTCCTTATCTTGCGGTATGCCTCAATAAGCCTGTCTATTATCTCCTTTGATATCCTTATGTCATCCTTATAGTCCTCTGCCGACACCCATAGCCTTAATATCTCAGCACCGTTCTTTTTTATGATATCCTGAGGCGATACCACATTGCCGAGTGACTTGGACATCTTCTTGCCCTGTCCGTCAACAACAAAACCATGAGTGAGCACTGTCCTGTAAGGGGCGCTCCCCCTCGTGCCTGCAGATGCTATAAGCGAGCTCTGGAACCAGCCCCTGTGCTGGTCGCTCCCTTCGAGATACATGTCTGCCGGCCAGGACAGCCTGCTGTCGAGCTCAAGGACTGCGGCATGGCTCACGCCTGAGTCGAACCAGACATCGAGTATATCAGTCTCTTTTTTAAATGAGCTGCCCCCGCACTTTCTGCATCTATACCCGTCAGGAAGCAGCTCTTCCGGCTTTTTTATGAACCATATGTCTGCGCTGTGAGCCTCAACAAGCCCTGCAATGCCCTCAAGCAGGTCAGGGTCATCAACAAACGCTTCACAGGTGTTGCATTTGAGCAGTGTTATCGGCACTCCCCAGGCCCTCTGCCTCGATATGCACCAGTCAGGCCTATTCGAGACCATGCCGTATATCCTCTCCCTGCCCCAGGAAGGCACCCATCTCACCCTATCTATCTCTGTGAGGCATCTCTCCCTTAGGTCCCCATTCTGCATCGAGATAAACCACTGCTCTGTTGCGCGGAATATGACAGGTTTCTTGCACCTCCAGCAGTGGGGATATGAATGCGTGATCTTATCCTCTCTTATGAGCGCATCCCTGTCCTTCAGCATCTGGATGATATCCGGGTTAGCCTTGAACACAAACCGGCCTTCAAGTTCCTTGACCTGAGCAGTGAATTTGCCATGGTCGTCAACAGGCGCATATATGTCGAGCCCGTAACGAAGGCCTGCCTCATAGTCATCCTCTCCATGCCCCGGAGCGATATGCACTATGCCTGTCCCCTCAGTAGCGGCAACAAAGTCTCCGGCTATTACCCTCGACTCCCGGTTGATGAACGGGTGTTCAGCCCTTAAGCCTTCGAGCCTTTCGCCGCTGACCGTCAAAAGGAGATTAGAGCCTGAGAAGAGCCTCTCCCTCAGCGCATCAGCAACAATATATATGCCGTTATCAGCCGAGACCGCAGAGTATTCGAGCTCCGGGTTAACAGCGAGGGCGAGGTTTGCAGGAAGGGTCCATGGAGTTGTCGTCCATATAACGAGATAGACCTCACGTCCTTCGAGAGCCGGGAAATATTTTACAACATCATCTCGTACAACCCTGAATTTTACAAATACAGAAGGTGACTCCTTGTCGGCATACTCGACCTCTGCCTCTGCAAGTGCGGTCACGCATGACGGGCACCAGTGCACAGGCTTCTTGCCTTTATATACAGAACCGCTACTCACGAATTTTGCGAACTCCCTGACTATCGCTCCCTCATAAGAATTGGACATCGTGATATAGGGCGAGGACCAGTCACCAAAGACGCCGAGCCTCTTGAATTCATCCCTCTGGATCTCTACAAAGCCTGCTGCATATTCCCTGCAGAGCCTTCTCTTTTCTGATATATCGACCTTCTCCTTTTTATCGCCGAGGTTCTTGTCGACCTGCAGCTCTATCGGAAGGCCGTGGCAGTCCCAGCCGGGCAGATAGGGCGAATAATAGCCCTGCATGGCCTTGAATTTTACAATTATGTCCTTAAGTATCTTGTTGAGGGCATGGCCTATGTGGATATGGCCGTTTGCATAGGGCGGGCCGTCATGGAGTATGTAGTGAGTGTTGTCCCTGTTTTTATCCTGCAGCTTCCTGTATATCTCTGAGTCCTCCCACGACTTCAGTGTCTCAGGCTCCTTCTGCCCCAGGTTAGCCTTCATCGGAAAGTCTGTCTTAGGAAGGTTAAGCGTATCTTTATAGTCGGTTTTATCCATCGAAAAAATTAACACAGATATGGCCTAAAGTTCAAGCAGCATTGAAGGCTACCCCTTTTCCTATAAGCCGGAAAAATGTATAATCCAATAAACCTGTCCAAAATTGAGAGAACAGGAAGGGCTGAAAACCTCATAAACATAATAAGATCGACAGGATATTAAGATGTCAGGACTCGTCTTGATATGCAAGGCAATTGACATCTGAGTGAAGATTCTTATATGGATATTAGACGTGGATTAATTTTATCTTGAGCTGAAAAAAGAGATCGACAGGGTCATCGAAAAACTCCTCAGGACAGGCGATTAAATATGTTTTATCTTGCATGATAGATGCACTAATATTAGTTTGAACCACTTTCAGCCTAAAGGCCGGATTTGACATAACCCTCTATGAGCCTGATAGTCCTGTTTACAGCCCCTGCCTTAAGGTCGTACACTGCCCTTGCCTTCCTGCCCATCTCAATCCTTTTGTCAGGCGACCCAAGGAGGTCTCTCAGCAGACCATACAATTCTTCATTACTCACCCTTTTTGCACCGCCCGCAGCATAAAATTCATCCATGAAGGGGAAATTTTCCATGTGAGGGCCGCATACAACAGGCTTCCCCCAAAATGCAGGCTCGAGAGGGTTCTGGCCGCCATGTCTTATGAAACTGCCGCCGATTACAGCAATGTCAGCAGCGCCATAGGCAGAAGCAAGCTCTCCGACAGCATCGAAGAGAATAATAAGTTCGGAGTTCGGAGTTCGGAGTTCGTAGTATTTACCTTGCCCCTTGCGCCTTACCGCTTTCCCCTTGCCCCCTGCCCCTTGGCCCGTTATGATATCTGAAACTTTTTGGCACTCCAATCCCCTTTTCCTC
>CAKKPH010000068.1 GCA_919901585.1 Thermodesulfovibrionales bacterium
TTCCAGCAGCCTTTCTCATGGAAGACACTTGGCGTTGATATACGCGGGCGCTCCAGGAGCCTGCGCATTAATTACCGGACTTCTCATCAGATCAGAATGCAGGCTGATAAATTATTGGGTCCCGAATTGTCTGATGTTGACGGCAATATAGAGGAGCGGCGCGGCACTATTTCGGTGTTTAACGGCACTGAGCCGGTCATCGCGGCATTGGACACTCCGGACAGGGAAATTGAAACAGTCGGGCAATGGCTTGCCTGCCGAATCAGCGAGGGACTCAAGCCCCATGAAATCGGTGTATTTGTGAGATCAGCGGCTGAACTTGACCGAGCCCGTGCTGCAGTTGAAAAGGCCAAGATTCCCTTCAAAGTGCTTGATGATAATGTTGAAACAACGATCGGGCACATATCGATCAGCACCATGCATCTCGCAAAGGGGCTGGAGTTCCGAGCCGTTGTCGTTATGGCCTGTGATGACGAGATTATCCCACTCCAGAATCGCATTGAAACTGTTGCTGACGACGCTGATCTTCAGGAAGTCTACGACACCGAACGACACCTGTTGTATGTCGCCTGCACCCGTGCCCGGGATCATCTGCTGATTACGAGCGGTGACGAACCGTCAGAGTTTATAGATGATCTGAGGATGTGAGGTTTGTAGGCGCGGTATCGTCCTCTTTATTCCCAATTCTCAATGAGTACTGAGGTTTCGTCCTCGTTGGTGATTGAAGTACCCCACATAGGCGAATTCAAACGAGTCTACGATGTGCTATCTACGAAGTAAAGGCAGATGGTCGAGGGGTGGATCAATATTATTGCGTTATTAGATGCGACCGAGTTGAGCGGCAACATTGTTGGAAAGGGAACCGCAATTATAATAAAACTGCCGCATCTATAACCCGGTATACTTCCTCCTCAGTTGTAATGCCCTCCTTTACTTTAGCAGTTGCATCATCAAAGAGGCTCATCATGCCATCCTCGGTTGCCACATCCCGTATTGCAGCTTCTGTACCTCCGGATACAATAAGTTGCCTGGCCCGCGGTGTGACAGTAAATATCTCAAAAATACCTGTTCTTCCAAGATAACCTGT
>CAKKPH010000069.1 GCA_919901585.1 Thermodesulfovibrionales bacterium
AACGCCGGCCTGTCACGCCGGAGGTCGCGGGTTCGAGCCCCGTCCACCCCGCCATAACCCTTCCTGAAAACAAGCATCTGTTGATAGTATATCAAAAGCCCCAGGCTTTTGAATCCCTCGCAATTCTACGCCTCTCTGATAGCATGATTATAATCATCAAGAAAATCTGTTCCCTCTATGCGCCCCATTGCGATTCATAACCCGCAGCTGCATCTGCTTATAGGCTTATTTATTTTTCATATAAATCCATAAATGGCCTTAAAGTGCTTTGACAATTTCACTTTTATATTTTATTATCTTCTTAGTCTTTTCTGTTATTCATCGTGGGGAGAGGGGTTGACTTGTGAAATGGAACAGATCTCATAGGCTTTTTAAAAAGGCGCTCGAACTGATTCCCGGAGGCGTCAATAGCCCTGTAAGGGCCTTCAAGGCAGTAGGCGGCAACCCCATATTCATCGAGAGGGCAAAGGGCTCAAAGATCTACGACGTTGACGGCAATGAGTACATAGATTATGTGCTCTCTTGGGGCCCAATGATCCTCGGCCATTCAAACCCCCGTGTTGTCAAGGCCTTGAAATCAGCCATTGAAAAAGGCACGAGTTACGGCGCTCCAACAGCCATAGAGACAGAGCTTGCAGGTTTGGTCAATAAGGCATACCCTTCCATGGAAAAGATACGGATGGTGAACTCCGGCACAGAGGCTGCCATGAGCGCTATCCGCACGGCGCGCGGTTTCACAAAGAGGGACAAAATCATCAAATTTGAAGGCTGCTACCACGGCCATGCTGACGGCCTGCTCGTGAAGGCAGGTTCGGGGGCCACGACCTTTGGCGTACCTGACAGCCATGGAGTCCCCAAATCATACGCAAAAAACACAATTACGCTTCCCTTCAATGACATAGACACATTCAGGAAGACTGTCGTAGCCGGGTGGAGGGAAATAGCTTGCGTGATACTCGAACCGGTCGTCGGCAACATTGGCTGCGTACTGCCGCGTCCAGGCTTCCTCGAAGCCCTCAGGAAAATAACCCTTAAGCACGGCATAGTCCTCATCTTCGACGAGGTCATGACAGGCTTCAGGGTATCGTTTGGCGGGGCACAGGCCTATTATGGTATAAAACCGGACATGACGTGCCTCGGCAAGGTTATCGGCGGAGGACTGCCTGTCGGCGCATACGGCGGCAAAAAGGAGATAATGTCGCTTGTAGCCCCTGAAGGCCCTGTATATCAGGCAGGGACTCTTTCAGGGAATCCTCTTGCTATGACTGCCGGCATAGAGACACTCAGGATACTATCAAAAAAAGGGACATACGATAAACTCAGCAAAAGGATGCAGCAGCTCGAAGAGGGACTGAAGGATGCATCAAAAAAGGCAGGGATAAAGACAAGGTTCTATCGTGCAGGCACAATGTTCTGCACATATTTCACCGGCAGTGATGTCTATGACTATACTACTGCAAAACGCTCTGACACCGGGCTGTTCGCAAGGTTCTTCATTAATATATTGAGACAGGGAATCAATATGGCTCCTTCACAGTTTGAGGCAGGTTTTATCTCTACTGCACATACAATTAAGGATATAGACAAAACCGTCAGTTCGGTCTACAAGGTGATGGCCGAATTGTAATAGAGGGGGTAATTTTGTGAATCCGTTCAGGTTTTTCTCAAAATTGACTGCTTGGTATTCAGAAAAGGTCCCACTCAAGGTAAAGCTTCTGATCGTAATATTCCTCTTGCTCTTCGTTGTAGCAATGGCCTTTGCAGGCTATAAGATAAACGACTATTTCGAGAATGACCCCAATGCCTGCATGCTCTGCCACGTCCACGATTATGCGCAGCAGGCCTGGATAAAGAGCAAGCATAATGCCGTCAACTGTCATGAGTGCCACCACTCATCCAAGAAAGAGCAGGTGGAGCAGATGTTCAAGTTCGCCTTCCTCGGACAGAAGGCTGTGCCCCCGAGGCACGGCAAGGTTATCGTACCGTGGAAGCTCTGCATAACCTGCCACTGGGAAAAGAAAGATAAATACCCAAATGCGCCCCTTGTGAATAAATCACAGTTCCACGCAAAGCATGTCTTCATGGAACAGATTGAATGCTCCAAGTGCCACGGGTATGTCACTCACCAGTTCCCGACAGAGGAGAGGTTCTGCGCAAAATGCCATTCAGGTAAAGAGGTACATGGGACAGGCATGGAGAATCTCGCATGCCTTAACTGCCACACTGACCGCACCAAGGACCTTAAACCCGGAAGGAAGAAGTGTCTGTTCTGCCACGGGGACAAGTCAATAAGGGATGAACTGATCGCTGACGGCACCATAGATGTGAAACGCTTCCAGCCTTCCCCTGATGTCATCAAGAAGGCCAAGAAGATAGAAGTGCCTGATGATGCGCCTATGAAGATCGACTGTTACCAGTGCCACAAGCCGCATACAAAGGTAAGGCCAGACCATACTGACTGCCTTAGATGCCATCCAAATGAGCTTAATGTCGGCAGGCACAGCATGCATGTAAAAGATTTAGGCATGAAATGCATGGACTGCCATAAGCCGCACAGATGGAAGGTTGCGAAGGAACAGGCCAAAAAAGATTGCGTGAAATGCCATGAGTATAAGGACCCTGACAAGTTCATAGGTCCTTAGGGAGAAAGATGTAGTGAAGAGCCATTTGCTGAGGCCCGTATATGTTGTGCTGGGTATTATTGCGGCTATCCTTATATTCAGGATGCTGTATGTCCCCAAGGACTTCGGGGTGCATGAGAGGGGCTATATGTACGGGTGGTACAGGAAAGGCAATGAGCAGGAGTGGAAGGCCGTCAGTATAAAGTACATGACCACTGAATACTGCAAGGACTGCCACGCCGACAAGATCTCTATGATAACAAAGACCCCTCATGCCGTCATACCCTGCGAGAATTGCCACGGCCCAGCAAGAGAGCACCCTTCGGATCCGCCGAAACTCTCAATCGACAAAAGCAGGAATCAGTGCCTCAGATGCCACTACCCGCTGCCTTATCCTACAAGCGGCAGGGCCAACATCAGAGGTATTGACCCTGAAAAGCATAACCCTGACATTGAATGCGCGATGTGCCACAACCCCCACAAGCCGGGGTTAGGAGGTTAGATGTTCTCGAGGAGGGAATTTCTGAAGAATACCATCAAGGGTGCAGCAGGGCTCGCCCTGCCTCTAACAGCCCTCGAGCTGATCACCCCTGAAATGATACTCGCACTGAAGCAGGACAGTGCAAAGACCAGGTGGGTATTCCTCATTGATACGTACAAATGTGTCGGATGCGGTTTCTGCGTGAAGGCGTGCAAGACCGAGAACGAGATACCGTACGACGCTAACGTAACAAGGACCTGGGTCGAGCGGTATGTAGTCACAAAGGACGGAAGGCTTTATGCAGATTCACCTAAAGGCGCAAGAGACGGCTTCACAACAAACAAGATAGACCTCGGCCTCGGCAATTACAAGGACATAAAAAAGGAGGAGATAAACAAGGCCTTTTTTGTCCCGAAGCTCTGCAACCAGTGCGAGAACCCTCCATGCGTGCAGGTCTGTCCTGTGGGCGCCACATACCAGACCGCTGACGGGGTCGTGCTCGTCGACAGGAAGTGGTGCATCGGCTGCGGCTACTGCATAATGGCCTGCCCTTACGGCGTAAGGTTCTTCCACCCTGTATACAATACTGCCGAGAAATGCAATTTCTGCTACCACAGGATATCAAAGGGCATGAAGACAGCATGTGTTGAGGCATGTCCTTTTGGCGCACGCAAGATCGGCAATATAAAAGACCCTAATGACCCTGTAACAGTCACAATCCTGACAGAGCGGGTAAGTGTGCTTAAAAGCGAATACGGGACAAAACCGCAGGTCTATTATATAGGCCTGAGCGAAGAGGTGAGGTAAATGGTACATGGAGAGATCTGGACGCTGAAGGAGCTGTTTGTTACACCGAACGAGTACATCTACTGGAGCATCCAGATCGTGATGTACCCGTTCATGACAGGGCTTGTGGCAGGAGCCTTTGTCCTCTCATCGCTCTATCATGTATTCGGTGTAAAGCAGCTCAAGGAGATGGCGCGTTTTGCCCTCGTCTTCTCTTTTGCGCTCCTCTTCGCTGCACCAATGCCGATAATCCTGCACCTGCAGCATCCCTTAAGGGGCATCAATGTGATAATGACCTCACATTTTACATCAGCCATCGCTGCGTTCGGCATAGTCTTTTTTTCATACGGCGCAATCGTTGCTTCAGAGCTTTGGTTCCTTTACAGAAAGCATTTTGTGGAGATAGCCCTCCCCCTGAAAGAAAAACAGGACAAGAACCTTCTTGAATGGATGAAATACCTCGTCTTCTGTGCGCTCACTTTAGGCGTGTACGATATCAGCGAGGAGTCCCTTAAAAAAGACGAAAAGGCGATCAAGGTCCTCGCAGGAGTCGGGATACCTGTTGCATGTTTCCTGCACGGTTATGCAGGTTTTATATTCGGTTCTGTCAAGGCTAATGCGCTCTGGATGACTCCCCTGATGCCTGTAATATTTATCATGTCTGCCATCGTCTCAGGCATTGCGCTCTGCATGCTCACATATATCGCAACAATGGAGATAAGGAAATTCCTCGCATCCCGCAGGAAGGCCCAGTCTCCGTTTTATCAGTCAAAGGAAGAGATAAAGAGCGTAGAGATAAACGTCATCAAGATGACTGCTAAATACCTCCTGTTATTCATGATATTTGCCATAAGCCTTGAACTGCTCGACCTTATATTCAGGGGCTACACAGCAGTAAAGTCATGGGATGTGCTCAGAAGCGTCATATACGGCAAAGACTTTGCGAGCATCTTCATCCTGCAGTACGGCATCGGGAATCTCCTGCCGTTCATCCTCTTCCTGCTCCCTAACCTGACCCTGAGGAGGGCTGTAATAGGAGTACTACTCGTGCTCTTCGGCGTATTCATGATGAGGTGGAACGTGGTTATCGGCGGGCAGGCCTTTTCACTGACGTTCGCCGGGTACATGCACTACCAACTTCCGATAATCCCGCATGACTGGGAGACGTTTAAGGAAGGACTCGGAGGTGCAGTCGGCATTTTTGTCATGCCGTTTGTCCTGTTCTGGTTGATAAGCAAGATATTTCCGGTTTTCAGCAATACGGAGTCTCATTGAATTTAATCAAATTTTCTAGTAAAAACAGGATCTTTTACTAATAAAAAAAATCCACTTGACAAGATTATAAGTTTAATTTATAATCTCGAAAAACTTTCTTATATCTCAAGGAGTGCTATGGATAAAAGGAAGACCTTAAAAGTTCTTATAACAGCCTTTTGCCTCATTGTCTTATCCTTATTTTTCTCATCTGTATCCGATTCTGCAGAATACGTGATACCTAAAAAATTCACTACCCCGCCTCCGCCGTTTACCCCCGGTATCTTTCCATGCTCGCAGTGTCATCAGGGCATGCCTGCCGACAAAAAACCGAGGAAGCTCGAGCAGATGCATCAGGAGATAACGCTGAGGCACATGCCTGACGGATGGTGCTTCGACTGCCATAATGCCGACAACAGGGACAAACTCAGGCTCGCAAACGGCAAACTGATCAGTTTTGGGGAGTCTTATTACCTCTGTGGCCAGTGCCACGGCACTGTATTGAGAGACTGGAAGGCAGGGCTCCACGGCAAGAGGACAGGCCAGTGGAACGGCGAAAAGGAGTACAGGCTATGTGTCCATTGTCACTGGCCTCATGAACCGGCCTTCAAGCCTTTAACGCCTATGCCGCCGCCGGTAAAGCCGTCTGACATAAAATAATACGAATAATTAAGAGGTAAAGATAATGAAAAAGATAATCGAAAACATTGACGGGATCAATATAGACAGGAGGACACTCCTCAAGGGTGCAGCGCTCGGTCTTGCCGGAACTGCCCTGCCGCTTGACAAGGCAGATGCCTCATTCTGGGATGCCTTCTTCCAGAAACACTTCAGGGAGATGACTGAAAAGGATCTGAAAAAGGTCCTGGAACGCCTCGAAAAGGAATACGAAGAAAAACACAAGAAGGCTGTTAAAGTCGGCGCTGAGAAGGCCCTGCCGGATGTCCTGTTCGGCTATGGCCTTGACCTTTCGAGATGCATCGGCTGCAGGAGATGCGTTTATGCCTGCGTCGAGGAGAACAACCAGTCGCTCGACCCTCAGGTCCAATGGATCTCAGTGCTGAGGTTCAAGAAAGGCGACAAGTGGATGGACCTCGAAAACTCCGAGAAATACTACAACCCGCAGCAGGTACCTGAGCCGGGTTATTTCTATATGCCCGTACAGTGCCAGCAGTGCGAGAACCCTCCCTGCGTAAAGGCATGCCCTACCAGGGCCACATGGAAAGAGCCTGACGGAATCGTAGTAATTGATTACAACTGGTGTATCGGCTGCAGGTACTGCATGGCAGCCTGCCCCTATGGCGCAAGACGCTTTAACTGGGGTGAGCCGAAGAGGCCTCCGGAAAAGATCAACCCGAATACACACTACCTCGGAAACCGTCCCCGGTACAGGGGAGTAGTCGAGAAATGCACCTTCTGCATCCAGCGCACAAGGAACGGCAGATACCCTGCATGCGTTGAGATCTGCCCTGTCGGTGCAAGGAAGTTCGGCAACCTGCTCGACCCTGAGAGCGAGATCAGGTATGCTATCGAACACAAGAGGGTCTTCAGGCTCAAGGAAGATCTGAATACAAATCCGAAATTCTATTACTTCTTCGCTTACGGAAAGTAGGGGGGAGACATGGTTTATTATGTAAAAAACTTTTTCATGGCATTACAGGAGATCACAAAGGGAAACTGGAAGTATTTTGCGTGGCTTGCCTTCCTCTCCTTGTTGGTTATTGCCGGCATCGCCGCCTATTTCGGTCAGGTCGAGCGCGGCCTGATAATCACAGGGATGAGGGATCAGGTCTCCTGGGGCTTTTACATTGCCAACTTCACCTTCCTGGTCGGAGTAGCGGCTGCGGCTGTCCTCCTCGTTGTCCCGGCGTATATCTACCACTTTAAACCTATTAAGGAAATCGTCCTTTTCGGAGAGCTGCTCGCTATAACAGCCATCACAATGTGCATCATGTTCATAATGCTCGACATGGGGCAGCCCCTGCGCGTATGGCATATCCTGCCTGTGATAGGCGGCATGAACTTCCCTTCATCTTTGCTTGCCTGGGATGTAATAGTCCTCAACAGCTACCTTGCGCTTAACACACTCGTCGCATCCTATGTCGTCTGCAAGTTCTTTACAGGCAAGGAATACAATTTGTCTATTATCACACCTCTCGTCATAATCTCGATCCCCATGGCTATCAGCATACATACTGTCACAGCCTTCCTTTATAACGGCCTGGCAGCAAGGCCTTTCTGGAACGCCTCGATACTCGCACCGAGGTTCCTCGCATCAGCCTTCTGCTCCGGACCAGCAATCATGCTGATCCTTTTCCAGATAATCAGGAAGGTGACGGACATGGAGATTGAGGACAAGGCGATATTCAAGATATCAGAGCTCATCGCATATGCGATGGGCATCAACCTCTTCCTGCTCGGCGCAGAGGTCTTTAAGGAGCTCTACTCAGGCACAGCGCATACTGAGCCTATAAAGTACCTCTATTTCGGCATCCACGGCAAATCCAGACTTGTCCCGTGGATCTGGACAGCAACGATAGGCAATATCATAGCCTTTTTCCTCTTTCTCTTTCCCAAAACACGCGAGAATTTCAAGACACTCAATATCGGCTGCATCCTCATTATCACCGGCGTTTATATAGAAAAAGGCATGGGGCTTGTGATTCCGGGCTTCATACCAGATACGCTCGGTGAGATATATGAATACTGGCCGACTACGCATGAGCTTGTGATTACATTAGGCGTATGGGCGGCAGGTGCGATGTTATATACCCTCCTCCTCAAATTCGCCATTCCGATACATACCGGAAGCCTGAGGGCAGTGCCGAGGGATAAACTTATCTCAATGAAGCAAGCGCCTTAGAAGGCCATAGACTTCAGGGTCAGCTAATCCCTGCCTGACCTTGAAAGCAGTATTAGAACAAGGCTTAAAGCACCGAAGAGGATCATCAGGAATACGGAAAAGTTCCGCCTGAAACCAAGTTCTTCAAATGTCTCCTTTATCTTCTTTTCTACAAGCCCGAGCTTGTTCGCAAACCCGTCTGTCCTCTCCTTTACAATTGCAACGTCTATTGTATGGAACAGGGTCCGGAACTCGGACTGAATGCTGAAGATGCTCTTTTCCTCATCGCCTGTGAATACGCCGCTGGTCCTTAACTTTCTGATATCCTCACCGATATCAGCCATCTTCTTCTCTGTGATGAATAAAGCCTGCTTCATTATCATCGCCCTCTCATAAGAATGGCATCTCGAGCAGAGCTTATCGTTTATTATGTCAATGTTCGCCTTCTGAATATTATGGGACCCGTGGCATGTCACACAATCAGGCCCTTTGCCTGAAAGCAATGCTTTTCCGTGCCCGCTTTCGAGGTAGTTCTTCATTATGCCTACGTGGCATTTCCCGCATAATGCCGGCACCTCTTTTTTTAGCGGCTTTCCGACAAAGCCCCTTATATGGGACATCGAAAGGGCCGGGTCTTTGGGGTCGCCGCCATGGCAGCTGTGGCATGAAACACTGCTATAATAATGCAGGCTTTTTTTCCATTCATCCACCACCTTCCTGAAATCTGGCCTCATTATCTCCATTGAATGGCATTCAACACATACGCTCTCCTCAATCCTCTCCTCTCCTGCCCAGGGCTGGGACAAGAACTCCTTCTGGAAGGTCTCCCTGTATCCGCCTGAAGAAGGAGAGGCGTACAAAAATAAGATAAGCACCGGCCAGACGTATTTTTTCATCAATACCTTCCCCATACAGTAAGCAGAAGCCATGACAGAAATGAAACTATAAAGACCCAGCGGAGGAGAGGCCTTTTAAGGATATTCCTCTCTTCCCCTGTGTCGAAAAAGGGCCATAATAAAAAGACAGAGAGCATCAGAAGCTCGAATGTCATGCCAAGTGCCTTGTTCGGTATCAGCTTCAGCATCTGATAAGGCGCAAGGAAATACCATGCGGGCCTTATCATTGCCGGTGTCTTGAGCGGGTCAGCAGGCGTGATAGCATCTTCCGGCAGAAGCGACGCAGGGAAGAACGAAAGGATAAAAAACATGACAAGAAAATAGAGACATACCATAAAGGCCGCCTTGATTACAAAATATGGATAGAAGGGATATCCGTCAGGGTGATGCTCTCTCCTGTATCCTGTCAAGGCCCTATCTTCTATAACTGATTGCACGGAAGGCGGTTTTGAAAAACCTGTCCGCCTTATCAGGAAGAGATGAAAAATCATGAACGTGATAAATATGAGAGGCAGGAGCGCTACGTGCAAAGCAAAGAACCTGTTAAGCGTTATTTCAGACACATGATTCCCGCCCCTGAGCATCTGTGCAAAGACTTCGCCAATGTACGGGAGGGTCGTGAACATCGTGGTGACAACAGTCGTTGCCCAGTAACCGAGTTGGTTCCACGGCAGGAGGTAACCTGTAAGGCAGAAGGCGAGCACTGCAAGGAACATCACACCACCTGTTACCCATGTCATCTCCCTCGGTTTTTTGTAGCTGCCGCCAACGAATATAAAGAGCAGATGGAGCAGCAAGGCTGCTGTCATGAGGTTGCTGCCTACTTGATGCATCTGCCTGAAAAGCCAGCCGTAAGGCACCCTTGTCATTATATCGTTGACACTCCCGAACGCATGGCCTGAATGGGGGATATAATATATCAGAAGGAAGACGCCGGTTATGAGCTGAACCGTATATGCAGTTAAGGTTACAAAACCGAGCGTATAAAATATATTGAGATTCGCAGGTACCCTGAAATCCCTCAGACCTGTATTTATAAGGTCATTAAGTCCGATTCTTGTCTCTATCCAGTCTCTTATCCTGGTCAGCATCTTCAGCCTATAATAACACTGTCTCCCTCTACAGCAAGAGGGAGCCTTGTTAATGGCCTTGGCGGCGGCCCTGAGACAACATTGCCCTCGAGGTCATAAACCCCTGCATGGCATGGACAGAAGAGCCCCTTCCTGTTCCTGTCATATTCGAGCAGGCATCCAAGGTGTGTGCAGACCTTTGAGAAAGCTACAAGGCCCTTGTCAAGACGGTTAATGACAATAGCTGGCGTGTCATTAAAGACAAAGCTTATTGAGCCGCCTGCAGGCATCTCGTTTTTTTTAAAAACTGCCTTCTTTGTCTCCGGCTTTTTGGCATGATGTGCGAGTAATCGCATAAGCGGGTAGAAAAAAGAGAAAAAGGCTGTTGCTGAGAGAAAGGCAAGCAATGATTTCAGGAAATATCTTCTCTCCATTGTCCCCCCCACCGGAAGAAAAGGCTGTGTTGCTATGTAATTCTATGTAAAAACGGCTGATATTGTCAACCGACAGGCAGCTAACAGGCCAACAAGTTATCAGGCTTACATGCTTGCCCGCTCCGAACTATTTTCATAGGCTTGCCGGCTTGCCGGCTTGTCAGCTATAGTATGTTAAGCTTAATCACTTACTTGGACAGGAAAAAACTTATTCTATGCAGCAGGGGCAACAGGACAGACCATTACTTAGACAGCTAATCGATGCGAGCAGCGTAGGCCTGCAGCTTGTGATATCGACATTCGCAGGCTTTGCCATTGGGTATTTTCTCGACAGGTTTTTTAAGACATCCCCCTGGCTGACGATAATATTCCTTATAATTGGCATAGTATCCGGGTTCCTTGAACTGCTGAGGATTGCGAGGAAACAGAATGGACCTGATAAAAGCAACAGTTAAAAAGAGCACCCTTATAATCCTGCCGCTCACTATATTAACTGCGCTCATTGACTGGGATACAACCGGCCTGAAGATTGCAGGACTCTTCGGGAGACCGGGCCTATTTCCCTCGAGCATCATTATTGGCGGGATTCTGGGGTTGGCAAACCTGAAAGGGCTCTCCTGGGGGCTCGACAGCCTGCTCGGAACTTACAGGGCAAATACAAGGCTTGTGTTCCTGAGCCTTATCCGCCTCTTTGTTGTCTTCAGCATCATCATTAGCCTGGCGCTGCTCAGGTTAATAAACCTGCTCGGCCTTCTTACCGGCATGAGTGTGGTCTTCATGGTCCTGATAGTCGAAGCGATCAGGACAGCAAAGAAGCAGATGTAAGAATGAAAGACCTCAGACCTCGACGATAATAGGCATTATCATCGGCTTCCTTTCCATAGTGTTCCTGAGATACTTCTTAAGCACGTTCCTGATCTTTGCCTTAAGCAGTGACGAATCAGAAATTACCTCCCTCTCAAGTCCTCCTAAGGTCTTTGATACAAGCTCCCTTACGTCATTTATGACCTCAGGTGATGCATCCTCAAACACAAAACCGCGGGAGATGATGTCAGGGCCTGAGAGTATTTTGCCTGTCAGCTTCTCTATAGTTACAAGCACGATCACTATGCCGTCATGTGCGAGCCTCCGCCTGTCGCGCAAGACCATGTCCTCGACATCACCCATTCCCTTGCCGTCTATGAACATCCTTCCTGCAGTGACCCTGCCGTTCTTTCCGACACCTGAATCGGTCACCTCAAGTATGTCCCCGTTTTCGAGCATGAATATATTCTCATGTGCAATGCCTGTTTTCTCAGCGAGCACCGCATGGTAAGACAGGTGCCTGTACTCGCCATGGATCGGCATAAAATACCTCGGCTTGACCATGTTAAGCATGAGCTTCAGCTCTTCCTTTGAAGCATGGCCTGAGACATGAATCTCAGATACCTTCTCGTAGAACACATGGGCTCCGCGCCGGCAAAGGTGGTTTATGATCTTGCCTATTGAACGTTCGTTGCCGGGTATTATTTTTGAAGAGAGGATGACTGTATCGCCATCCTTTATTTCTATTGTCTTGTGTTCGCCTGTCGCTATCCTCGAAAGCACGCTCATCGGCTCGCCCTGACTGCCTGTCGTTATGATGACGACCTCATTATCCATCAGCTTCTTTAAGTCTTCGAGCCTGAGCCATGTATTGTCAGGGATCTTCAGATAGCCGAGGTCAAGCGCAATCTGTGAGTTTGCGACGATGCTCCTGCCGCAGAGTATGACCTTTCTTCCGAACATCTCGGCAACATCTATCGCCTGCTGTATCCTGTGGATGTTGGATGCGAAGGTCGCAAGGATTATCCTGCCTTTTGTCTTTGAGAATATGTCTTCGAATGCCCTCCTGACCTCTTTTTCGGAAAATGTGAAACCGCCCTTCTCTGCATTCGTGCTGTCTGAGAGCAAAAGCAGGGTCCCCTTTTCCCCGTATTCCGTGAATTTATGGAGGTCCATAAGCTGACCGTCGACAGGCGTGGGGTCGAGCTTGAAATCCCCTGTATGTACAACCCTGCCAAAGGGGGTGTATATGCAGAGCCCGACACCGTCCACAATGCTGTGTGTGACCCTCACGAACTCGACATTGAAAACGCCTAACTTGATCACATCACGCGGCTTCACAGGTATCAGCCTGACGCTTTCGAGGCGGTGCTCAACCAGCTTGTTCCTAATGAGGCCGAGGGTCAGGGGAGTACCGTAAACAGGGAAATCCTCTTCAGTGCCTCCCTTCGAAATCAGCTCTTTTAAAAGAAACGGCAGTGCGCCTGTATGGTCTTCATGTCCATGGGTTATGATTATGCCCCTCACCTTTTCCCTGTTGTCTAGGACATATGAGTAATCAGGGATCACAAAATCGACTCCGAGCATGTCTTCCTCAGGAAACATCAGTCCTGCATCAACGATGAGCATATCGTCTGAATATTCAAAGAGGGTTGAGTTGAGTCCTATCTCCTCAACACCGCCGAGCGGGATTATAGAAAGGGTATTCTCCAATTATTTGACCAAAAGCTCCAGCAGTGCCTTCTGCGAATGGAGCCTGTTCTCTGCCTGATCAAACACGACGCTGTGAAGCCCGTCCATAACGCTGTCGGTTATTTCCTCACCCCGATGCGCAGGCAGGCAGTGCATAACTATGGCGTCATCTTTGGCGCAAGAGAGCAGGGCGTCATTTACCTGATAGGCCTTGAACTTCTCTCTCCTTTTTTCAGCTTCTTGCTCTTGTCCCATGCTGACCCAGACATCAGTATATATAACATCCGCCCTTGCTGCTGCCTCCCTCGGGTCCCTGAGGATGATTATATTGCCTTTTTCAGCCTCTCTTGCCCTGTCGAGCACCTCAGGATTAGGCTCATAACCCTCCGGACAGGCGATAACCAGATCGATCTGCATCCTTGCAGCAGCCTCAACAAGCGAGTTGGCAACATTATTGCCGTCGCCTATGAACGCAAAGCGAATACCTTCAAGCCTTCCCCTTTTCTCGAGTACAGTCATAATGTCGGCAAGCGCCTGACATGGATGGTGGCGGTCCGAGAGTCCGTTTATGACAGGTATGGTTGCGTTTAAGGCAAACTCCTCAATCCTCGAGTGGTTAGTTGTCCTTATAACAACAGCATCGAGGTATCTCGAGAGGGTCCTTGCAGTATCTGCAATAGTCTCGCCCCTTCCCATCTGGAGCTCGCCTGCGCTTGTGTATATCGACTGGGCCCCAAGCTGGTAAATGGCAGTCTCAAAAGATACCCTTGTCCTCGTTGACGGTTTTTCGAAAAGCAGTCCGATGCTCCTGCCTATAAGAGGGCACTTGCCGGCGTCTTTGCCTGACTTCAGGTCAATCGCCCTCCTGAGAATAGCCTCTATCTCTTCTTTAGAGAAATCGAGAACTGTCAGAAAGTCCCTTTTCACGACAAGCCTCCAAGCACATCATCGAGCATGTCAAGCATCTGGTCTATCTCCTTTTCCTGAACTATAAGGGAAGGCATGAAACGCAATACATTCCCTGAGGCGCAGTTTATGAGCAGACCATGCTCTATGCAGGACTTTACAATGGCTGAACACTCCAGAGTCATCTCCATACCTACCAGAAGACCCATTCCTCTCACATCTGCTATCAGGTTTGGATATTCTTTTTTCAGCCCCGTCAGCCCTGCTATAAGGTAATCGCCCATTCTCCTGCACTGGTCTATAAGATAGCCGTCCTCAAGCAAGGTTTCGAGTGTTGCTATGCCGGCAGCACACGCAAAAGGATTGCCTCCGAATGTGGATGCGTGGTTGCCCGGCTGAAAAGCGCCTGCAACCTTGTCAGTTGCAAGCATGGCGCCGATTGCCACACCGCCGCCAAGGCCCTTGGCGAGGGTCATTATATCAGGTTTGATCCCAAAGTTCTCGTATGCAAAGAGCTTGCCTGTCCTCCCCATACCTGTCTGAACCTCGTCGAGGATGAGCAAAAGCCCATGCTCATCACAGAGCTCCCTGACCTTCTTAAAATAATCAGGCGACGGGACCTTTACACCGCCCTCCCCCTGAACCGGCTCGAGCATCACTGCACAGGTATGTTCATTTACAGCCTTCCTGAGGCTGCCTGTATCATTGAACTCAACGTATCTGAACCCCGGGAGGAGCGGCTCGAAGCCCTTCCGGAGCTTCTCCTGACCCGTCGCAGTCAGTGCTGCTATAGTCCTTCCGTGAAAGGAGTTCAGGGCAGTAATTATCTCAAACCTGTTGCCTGAAAGCTGCTCCTTGGCATACTTCCTCGCAAGCTTGATTGCAGCCTCATTCGCCTCTGCGCCTGAATTGCAGAAAAATGCCTTATCAGCAAAGGAATGCTCAACGAGCATCTTTGCAAGTCTTATCTGTTTCTCATTGTGGTACAAATTCGAGACATGCAAGAGCCTCTGCGCCTGCTTCTGGAGGGCCACAACGACCTTTGGATGGCAGTGCCCGAGGACATTGACTGCGATACCGCCGACAAAGTCGAGGAACTCCCTGCCGTCAGTGCTCCAGACCTTCATGCCCCTGCCCTTTCTGAACACAAGCGGGTACCTGTTGTAGGTGTTCATTATGTAATGGCCTGAATCTTCGAGGATTTTCTTGATTTCCATAGAGAAATGATAACGGAAACCTCGAGAAAAATCAAACTGACCGGAACTAAATCCTAGTCTGCTGCTCAGGTTTATACCTTATTACCGCATTACCGCCGCAATTTGTCAACAATATTCCGTATTCCGTAATCCGGCATTAAGTCCGGTAAAAACCGCATAAAAATTGCAAATTTGTAACTCCTTGTTTTATAATAAAATAATCGTAAACATTACAATGGTCACAGATATGAAAATTGCAATTATCCTATGATTCGGCCCTAATTGATTCCTTTCATTAATGGAATGTTTCTTGCTTTTTTGTTTATGGTACTAAGATATGACATTGACAGAAAAAGTCCTTGTAATAAAGGGGTGTTAGATGAAAAACTATACTGGTAAGCGCGTTCTCGTCACAGGAGGCGCAGGCTTCCTCGGCTCCCATTTGTGCGAAAGGCTTCTTAATGAAGGTGATGAAGTCCTCTGCGTCGACAACTTCTATACCGGCAGGAGGTCAAATATCGCACACCTCATGGACAACCGGTTTTTCGAGATCCTGCGCCACGACATCTGCTTCCCCCTCTATGTAGAGGCCGATGAGATATATAACCTCGCCTGCCCAGCGTCCCCAGTCCATTACCAGTTCGACCCTGTTCAGACCACAAAGACCTCTGTGCATGGAGCTATTAACATGCTCGGGCTCGCAAAGAGGCTCAAGATAAAGATATTACAGGCCTCCACCTCAGAGGTCTACGGCGATCCTTCAGTCCATCCACAGACAGAGGCGTACTGGGGAAATGTGAACCCCATCGGTTTCCGCTCCTGCTATGATGAGGGCAAGCGGTGTGCCGAGACCCTGTTCTTTGACTACCACCGCCAGCACAAGCTGAATATAAAAGTCGCGCGGATCTTTAATACATACGGTCCGCGCATGCACCCTAATGACGGACGCGTTGTAAGCAATTTCATTATGCAGGCCTTGAAAGGGCAGGATATAACCATTTACGGAGACGGGAGCCAGACGAGGAGCTTCTGTTATGTGGATGATATGGTCGAAGGCCTTGTAAGGCTCATGCAGAGCCCTGATGGCTTCACAGGCCCCCTGAACCTCGGTAATCCTGCTGAGTTCTCGATTCTCGAACTTGCGAACCTCATCATAAAATTCACAGGCTCAAAATCCAGGATAGCCTTTAAGCCCCTCCCCCCTGACGACCCGCAGCAGAGGCAGCCTGACATATCGCTCGCAAAGACAAGCCTGAACTGGGAACCCTCTGTACCCCTGGAAGACGGGCTGAAGAAGACCATAGTTTATTTCAAAACCCAATGGAATAGTTAGAATGTTACAAGAAAAGAAGGAGAGAAAAGATAACGGCATCCCATGTTCACCATAACATCTATATATTTCTTGATGCTTTTTCTAATATTCTGGAGCTATTGCGGCTATATAATTCTATTATTTGCGCTTTCGACCCTGAGTAATAATAAAAACAGCAAGACCCTTGCGTCAAGCAGTCTTCTCAAGATCGCTATACTCATACCTTGCTATAACGAAGAATCTCTCGTAGAAGATAAGATCAAAAACCTCAAAGAATTAACTTATGGCCCTGACAAGTTCGATATCTATTTTCTGGACGGTCTTTCTACTGACAATACTCGCAGTATAATTGCATCCCTTATTAAAGACGTCAAAAACTACCATCTTATAGAGACCGGAGTAAGGGGCAAAATAAAACAGTTAAATTACGGTCTATCGATCATAACCAACGACAAAGTGGATATTATCGTGAATACGGATATGGACACCTTGCTGATGCCTGATGTTTTGTCGGAGATTGTTAAGGAATTTAATTCAGACAATAGAGTTGCTGTTGTTGGTGCTAATATTTCACCGGAAAACTGTTTCTCGATAGAAAAACACTATTGGGAGGATCAGAATTTGTTAAGGATACTCGAAAGTAAAGTTTATACATCTTCAATTGTTGTAGCTCCATGTTATTCATACAGGGCTAATTTTTTAGATAGATTTCCAGAAGATTGTGTCGCAGACGATATTTTTGTAGCCTTTAAGGCTAATACAGAAGGATACATCACAAAATATGTAGACTCTATATCCGGCAAAGAACTGCGATCCACCCAAAATTATGAAGATTTCTTTCGGCATAAATTCAGGAAAGCTAATGCCTATCTTATTGAACTTTTTAGGTTTTTCTACCGTCTGCCATACATGACAGGATGGTGGAAAACGATATACCTCACAAAGGTTTTGCAGGTAGCTGTAATGCCTTGGATTTTACCGTACTTTATACTCTCTTCAATATCTCTATCTTTAAGCGGTTGGGGCTTGTTTCAAATTGTATTATTTGGATTTATATTCCTTCTCTTGTCGTTAAGCTTAACCTCCTTTTTAATGAAAAGAGGCCGATTGAGACATTTGAGCATCTCTCAGTCAAAAAAGAGAAATTCTTTACTGCCGTTTATTCTGAGCAATATTATTCTGATTTTAGCCGGTTTGAGTTATCCTTTCTTCAGGCAGGACAGCAGCTACGAAAAAATAGGAATATCCAAAGATGACAAAAATATCAATAGTAATACCAGTTTATAACGAAGAGGCGACTATTAGGGCTGTTATAGACAAGGTTACATCTGTTCCATTGCAATATGAAAAGGAAATTATTATTGTCGATGATTATTCGACAGATAAAACTAAAGAAATTCTTCAGGAGGCCATACAAACAAATAGTTCAGCATTAAAGGTTATTTATCACAATAAGAATAAAGGAAAGGGCGCAGCCTTGAAAACAGGTTTCGCATCCGCCGGCGGGGATATAATAATCATTCAGGATGCTGACCTGGAATATGACCCTGTAGAATATCCCAAACTTATAAAGCCAATCCTTGACGGCAAGGCTGACGTTGTGTATGGCTCAAGGTTTTCAGGCGAAGGTCCGCACAGAATACTTTACTTCTGGCACTATGTCGGAAATAGATTCCTGACTATACTATCCAACATGTTTACCAATCTTAACCTTAGTGATATGGAGACATGCTATAAGGTTTTTAGAAGAGAAATACTCTCCCAAATCGATATAAAAGAGAAACGGTTCGGGTTTGAGGCTGAGATTACGGCAAAAATAGCAAAAATTGACTGCCGCATATATGAAGTAGGTATTTCCTATTTTGGAAGGACTTATATCGAAGGCAA
>CAKKPH010000070.1 GCA_919901585.1 Thermodesulfovibrionales bacterium
GCCCATTCATAATCTTTCCTGTCAAGGATCACGAATTTAACTTCATCCTCTGTTTTGAGATGACTCAGGTTTGAGACCATATTGTATGCTGACATGCCGCTGCCGGGCGTCTTTATGTCGAGTATTATAACAGCCCGCCTGTCAACCCCATCTATGTCCACGCTTCCGTTTGTCTCAACCAGAACCTCATATCCTGAATCCAAGAGCCTCGTGATTAACCGGCGGGTGCCCTCCTGTATCAGCGGCTCGCCTCCTGTTATCTCGACTGTCTTTGTGCCGTACTCTGCCACCCTGCTGACTATCTCATCCTCAGACAGCTCAACACCATCTTCATAAGCATAGGCAGTGTCGCAATACAGGCATCTGAGGTTGCAGCCTGTAAGCCTCAAAAATATGCACGGCACCCCTGCATGTGTTGACTCGCCCTGTATTCCCTTGAATATCTCGCAGACCTTCATAATTGACTCAGAACCTGAATTCCGACTTTAATGCCCGGCCGTTTTTGTCATAAACTACCTTTGTCACAAAGTGCTCGCCTGCCCTGAATGAATATGCCAGCTCACGCCATACCACAACACTATTCTCGCCCTCTGTCCTTACACTCGCATAAGGGTATTTTGCAAAATAGAGAAAATTCTTCACTGCCCTCTCCTCCATAGATTTTTTAATAAGAAGGTTGCTTGAATCCTGCCTGTATCTTTCGTGTATACAGACCCTTTCTGAGAACAGGTCGACAAAACCTACTATGAATTCGTCGCCTGACCTCACAACAAACCACCATCTGAGAAAATCATTCGGCAAAGGCGACATCTTGTATGTATTGGCATCAAGCCTTGCCTTAAGAAAATCCAGCGCCTTGTTATGCAGCACGAGTTTTGATCCTACAAAGACGAACAGCAGCAAGAGTGCAACCGCTGCAATAAGCGACGCCCTTTTCCTGTTCAGCCTTCCCATAACAACAGCTATAATTAGGCCTATTGTGATATATGGCTCAATTATAAATGTCGCGTCAAGCGAGTACTGCTCCCAGTCAAGGGGTGAGAGTATCCTCGTCCCATACTGGTTGGTGAGGTCCATCAGGAGATGCAGGCCATAACCGAGAAAAGAGATGCCGGTATAATAAAAGAAATTCTTCCTGAGACCGGGCATTAAGCCGATCAGTGCCGGGATTACAAAGAGGGCAAGTATGCCGTGTGTAAGGCCCCTGTGATACCTCAGGAAGATATCCATGCCCCAGAATCTCGTTATATAGTCAATGTCAGGCGCAAGGGAAGAGATGACCAGCACAGCCAGCGCAGCCTTTTTCTTGAATCCAAGCTGTTTTATTGCCGCGCCTGCAAGGGCGTGTGTTACCGGGTCCATCCTGAAAGGTATCATTTTTCAGGAATACATGTCAAAACGTAAAGTGAAATATGTTAAAATTGTCTCATGTGCAAGCTGATTAACAGGCTGATATGCTTAGTCGTTTTCGCAATAATCGCCCTTGCCGCCTTGTCCCTT
Organism: Thermodesulfovibrionales bacterium; assembly: GCA_919901585.1. Taxonomy (GTDB): domain Bacteria; phylum Nitrospirota; class Thermodesulfovibrionia; order Thermodesulfovibrionales; family UBA9159; genus CAKKPH01. Next base: position 1,501 of record CAKKPH010000070.1, read on the forward strand.
TACAGCGGCGGTGAGAACCTCAGGTGGTTCGGCCGGGAGGTTCAGGGATATAGCGAAAAACTTGCTGAGATGGCTGACATTTTCAAGAAAAAAAGTGAGGATGCAGTGAAGTGCATTGATAAGGCGAAGGACAAGGTGCAGGATTTATTGGGTGATAAAGATGGAAAACCTGATAAACGTTAGCGGACTCACAAAATCTTTTTTTACCCCTGCCGGCGAGCTCAGGATACTCAGAGGAGTCGATCTCTCGATAAAAGAAGGCGAGATGATAGGCATTGTCGGCGCATCCGGCGTAGGCAAGAGCACACTGCTGCATATACTCGGCACCCTCGA
>CAKKPH010000071.1 GCA_919901585.1 Thermodesulfovibrionales bacterium
TATTAATCTAAGTTATAGTTATTATTAATTTTTATTTGACATTGACTTAACATGGGGCCATGATTTAGATTATTTTGTTTATGCCAAGCTCACAATTACCGTCAGAATATTTACCTATAGCTATATTTATGCTGATTGCGCTTGCCTTCGGGTTCGGCGCTCTTATCGTCGGTATTATTTTCAGGCCGAGGAGGCCTTATTTTGAGAAGCTCCTGCCTTATGAGTCAGGCAACCCGCCTGTCGGAGAACCAAGATACAGGTTTTCGGTCAAGTTCTATGTTATAGCAATGCTCTTTGTCGTGTTCGATGTTGAAGCCGTGTTCCTCTATCCATGGGCGATCGTGTTTGACAAAATAGGGCTTTATGCCTTCATAGAGATGGTGATATTTATTGTGATACTTGTAGTCGGATATATATATGCATGGAAGAAAGAGGCTTTCAAGTGGGACTGATCTCTATTTTGGATTTTAGATTGCGGATTGCGTAGTTTAATTCCAAATTCCAAAATCCAAAATATAAAAAGGAGGTGATGGTATATGGTAATAGACAGCACAACAGAAGTCGTTGAGGTTGAAAAGGGCTTAAGGATAATCCCCGGCGCTAACACCTTGATAGCGAGTCTTGACAAGCTGATAAACTGGAGCAGGTTATCATCCCTCTGGCCGGTGACATTCGGCCTGGCCTGATGCGCCATTGAAATGATGACGACGGGATCGTCACACTATGACCTCGACAGGTTTGGGGTTATCTTCAGGGGCTCACCTCGACAGGCTGACCTTGTGATAATTGCAGGCACTGTCACAAAAAAGATGGCGCCTATTGTAAGAAGGGTCTATGACCAGATGCCGGAGCCGAGATATGTAATATCAATGGGGAGCTGTGCATGTTCAGGCGGCATATTCGACACATACAGCACTGTCCAGGGAGTTGACACCTTCCTGCCGGTGGATGTCTATATACCCGGGTGCCCTCCGAGGCCAGAGGCATTGATGGAAGGGATAATCAAACTTCAGGAGAAGATAAGGCAGGACCAGATGAAGTGGGGCTTTTGGAGATAGCGGTACTTCAGGCGCGGGATAGCTGATTTCTTAAACTTGGAAAGCGATTAGATGGAACCATTAGAAATAGCGGAAAAGATTAAAGAGATATTCCCCTCAGAGGTAAGGGAGATCAGGGAGTTCCGCGGCCAGGTCTCAGTGACTGTAAAAAAGGACCGCATAAAGGAGCTTATGAGATATCTCCATAAGACTCCTGAGATGGGCTTTGACTATCTGAGAGACCTCTGCGGCGTTGACTACCTCGGAAAAAGAGATGACAGGTTCGAGGTTGTCTATCACCTCTATTCGATAAATCACAGGCATATGATAAGGATCAAGGCGATAGTTTCTGAAGAAGACTGCTCGATAGAGAGCGTTACTGATATATGGAAGGGTGCAGGCTGGCATGAACGCGAATGCTTTGACTTATTCGGGATAAGGTTCAACGGCCATCCTGACCTTAGGAGGATCCTGTTGCCTGAAGACTGGGAAGGACATCCTCTCAGAAAGGATTATCCGCTTAAGAGTGACCTCGGCGAAAACGAATGGAAGGGCATAAAGGAAGTAATTGAAACGGCTGAAAAGAACAGGATATACGAGATTAAATAAATGAAACCCGAAACAGCAGAGCTAAAGACAAAGGAATTGACTATAAACATGGGGCCTCAGCATCCGGCGACTCACGGTGTGCTGAGGCTGGTGCTCCAGCTTGACGGCGAGACAGTGGTCAAATGCACGCCCTATATTGGCTACCTCCACAGGGGCATCGAGAAGCTCGCTGAGAACAGGACTTATCTTTCAACAATCCCCCTTACTGACAGGCTCGATTATATCTCGAGCATGTCGAACAATGTAGGTTACGCAGTGGCGGTTGAGAAGCTCTTCGGCATAGAGGCGCCTGAAAGGGCGAAATACATAAGGACCATTGTTGCTGAGATGACGAGGATAAGCAGCCATATACTATGGCTTGCGACCCATGCGCTTGACATAGGCGCGATGACGGTTTTCCTCTACTCGTTCAGGGAGAGGGAGTGGATACTCGACCTCTTTGAGATGGTCTGCGGCGCAAGGCTCACAACGAGCTTTGCGAGGATCGGCGGTGTAAGAAACGATATAACTCAGGAGTTTATAGACAGCCTGTATGAATTCACGCTCCAGTTCCCGAAGAGGATAGAGGAGTACGAAACGCTCATAGACCAGAACAGGATATGGCTCAAACGTACAAAGGACATAGGCGTTATAAGCGCAGAAGAAGCGATAAACTGGGGCCTAACAGGCGCAACGCTCAGGGGTTCTGGTGTGAATTACGACGTCAGGAAATTCGCCCCTTATGACGCATACGACAAGGTCGAATTTGATGTCCCTCTCGGCACAAAAGGTGATGTATATGACAGGTACAGATGCAGGATGGAAGAGCTGAGGCAGTCAAACAGGATCATAAAACAGTGTCTCGAACAACTGCCGAGGGGCCCTATACTCGCCCCGGATGCGCCCAAATTCACGCTTCCTCCAAAGCACAAGATACTGAATGACATGGAGGCTATGATACACCAGTTCGTCCTCATAACAAAGGGGCCGATGAGCGCTCCTAAGGGCGAGGTTTATGTTGCGACAGAGGTGCCGAAGGGCGAACTCGGATACTACTTTGTGAGCGACGGGACAGGCAGGCCTTACAGGATGAGGCTCAGGGCGCCTTCCTTTGTCCACGCCTCTGTGCTACCGCGTCTTTGCGAAGGTGCTCTGATTGCTGATGTCATCGCAAATATCGGGACCATAGACATTGTCCTCGGAGAGTGTGACAGATGACGGATAGTATGACGGCAAGGATAAATGAACTGACAAGGAAATACCCTGACAGGGAAGCCGCACTCCTGCCTGCCTTATACCTTGCACAGAGAGAATACGGCTACATAACCCCTGAGGCAATGGAGTTTATTGGAGAGACGCTCTCTATCCCGAAGGCCACAGTGAAGGGAGTTGCGACCTTCTATTCCATGTACCTGCACAAGCCTGTCGGCAGGCACCTGATTCAGCTCTGCACGAATGTCTCATGCATGGTCTTCGGAGCTGAAAGGCTCGTGGATATACTAAGGGATAGATATGGAATCACACCCGAAGGCACTTCTCAGGATGGGAGGTTCTCCCTTGTGATAATGGAGTGCATCGGTGCATGCGAGCAGGCACCTGCCATGCTCGTGAACAATGAACTCCACGGCAATCTGGATGAAAACAACTTACACTCAATACTGGAGAGATACAAGTAGTGGAAAGGTTTCTTTTAAAGGGCATAGAGAATACAGGCTCTGCTGATATCAGCGGGTACAGGAAGGCCGGAGGTTATAATAACCTTGCTAAGGCCCTCGCCATGCAGCCTGCCGAGATCATCGATGAGATCAAGAAGGCAGGGCTCAGGGGCAGGGGTGGTGCAGGGTTCCCTACAGGCATGAAATGGACCTTTGCGTCTGTTGATCCGAAGTTCCCGAAATACCTCCTATGCAATGCTGATGAGGGCGAGCCCGGCACGTTCAAGGACAGGCCGATACTCGAGAAAAACCCCCATCTGCTTATAGAAGGCATGGCAATATCAGCCCATGCACTTAAGACAGAATACGGCTACATATACCTCAGGGGCGAATATCCGAAGGCAAAAGATATACTCGATAATGCGATAAAGCAGGCCTACGATGAAGGCTTCCTCGGCGACAATATGCTCGGCAAGGGCATAAGGTTCCATCTCTCTGTGCATCAGGGGGCAGGGGCCTATATATGCGGAGAGGAGACTGCGCTCATTAACTCGCTCGAAGGCAAGAGGGGACAGCCGAGGCTTAAGCCTCCGTTCCCTGTAAATTCAGGCGCATTCTCGATGCCGACTGTTGTGAATAATGTCGAGACCCTTGCAAATGTCCCTTATGTAATACAGATCGGCTCTGCAGCGTACTCGAAGATAGGGAACCCTGAATGTCCGGGTCCCAAGCTCTTCTCTGTCAGCGGGCATGTAGAGAGGCCGGGGGTATACGAGCTTCCAATGGGCACGATTCTCAGGGAGATAATTTACGACCACTGCGGAGGGATAAAGGGAGGGAAGAAACTCAAGGCTGTGATACCCGGAGGTATCTCTACGCCGGTGCTTCCTCCTGACAAGATAGACTGTCCTATGGATTTTGTGAGCATGCCGAAATTCGGGAGCATGCTCGGTTCAGGTGCAGTAATAGTGTTTGATGAGACAACGTGCCTGGTGAGGGTCTGTTACAGGGCGCTCAAGTTCTTTGAACATGAATCATGCGGCAAGTGCACTCCTTGCAGGGAGGGCACAGCGTGGCTCAGGTCAATCATCGGGAGGGTTGAAGAGGGCAAGGGCAAAAAAGAGGACATTGACCTGCTCGTTGATGTTGCAGGCAATATTGCAGGAAAGACCTTCTGCCCCCTCGGAGATGGCGCTGCCGGCGTGGTTGCGAACTTTATAAAGCATTTCAGGTCTGAATTTGAGGACCATATAAATCATGCCGGGTGCAGGTTCAGGAACTGACAGACGATGATAACAATAAATATAAACGGCAAGGAGATTAAACTCGAAAAGCCCGTTACAGTCTTTGAAGCTGCAAAGATGAACGGCATCGAGATACCTCACTTTTGCCACCACCCGATGCTCGAAAAATGGGGCGGCTGCAGGATGTGCCTTGTTGAGGTCGAGAAGATGCCGAGGCTTCAGACATCATGCACGCTTTCGGTTACAGACGGCATGGTTGTGAGGACAGAGTCGGAGGAGATATCGAAGGCGAGGAAGGGCGTGCTCGAGTTCCTTCTCATCAACCACCCTCTTGACTGCCCTTACTGCGACAAGTCAGGCGAGTGCAAGCTGCAGGACTTCACACTTCAGTACGGTGCTGCTGCGGGCAGGTTCATTGAAGGCAAGAGGCGGCATCCTGAGAGCTTTGATGACCCGCTGATCGTGAGAAACATGGAGCGCTGCATACTCTGCACCAGGTGTGTGAGGATGTGCTCCGGCGTGCAGGGCGCCTCTGCACTGACAGTAACAAGCCGCGGCACCAAGTCTTTTGTTGAGCCGTTTTCAGGCGGCAGGTACAATTGCGAATATTGCGGGAACTGCCTGACTGTATGTCCTGTCGGCGCAATCATGTCAGGACTGCACAGGCATGAGTTCAGATCCTGGTTTATTGAGAGGGACGTAAAGACCATCTGCTCTTATTGCGGGGTCGGATGCGGTTTTGTTATTCAGGTGAGGGGCAACAAGATTATCAGGACCCTTCCCAAGCCAGAGGTCGGCATAAACAAGGGCATACTATGCGCAAAGGGCCGCTTTGGTTACGGTTATGTCGAGAGCAGTCAGAGGCTTGTTTCCCCAATGATAAAGAGAAATGGAAGGCTCGAGCCTGCCACCTGGGACGAGGCCTTTGCATTGGTCGGCAGAAGGCTTAAGGATATAAGAGAAAAACACGGCAGTGAAGCGATAGCAGGGATTGCTTCTGCCAGATGCACAAATGAGGAGAACTACCTCTTTCAGAAACTCTTGAGGGCCGGGCTAAAGACGAACAATATAGATTCGATTGCAGCCGGAGGTTTTGGCGCTGCCCAGCGTTACATCGAGGAAGTGCTCGGGCAGGGTGCAACAGCAAACCTGATATCAGGGATACCGAAATCAGAGGGTGTCCTTGTAATCGGCGGGGACCCAACCCATGTCAACCCTGTGCTCGGTATACAGGTTAGGGAGGCATTCAGGAGAAAGGCATCAGTATTCACGATTGGTTATACCCCCGGGCTCGAGAGGTTCAGGACTCACCATCTATACCCATACCCATTCACCGAAGGCTCACTCCTGAGTTCCATGCTCGCAGAGCTTATCAGACTTAAGACTGCCTTGTCCGGTGAGAACAAGGAATTCGAGACAAAGGCAAAGGAATATAAAGGCCTGTCCCTTCAGGATGCAGAAAGCATCTGCAATATTAAGAGCAGCGATATCAGCAGCGCTGTGAATGACCTGAATAAACTCGCATCGCTCTCTGTAATCATAGGGCCTGACATTATACAGAGGACTGATGCAGAGACCAACATCTTCCTCATCACAGCAATAGCTTATCTGCTGAATGCAAGGATATATCTTCTTTCAGAAAGACCGAACGTCCAGGGCGCAATAGATATGGGGTGCGTGCCTGATGCGCTTCCCGGCGGAAGACCTGTTGAGGTCGATACCTTCAGGAAGCGGGAAGAGGAGCTTTGGGGCTGCGAAATACCTGCAAAGCCCGGCATAGGGCTGCTTGAGATGATAGAGGCTGCGGACAGCGGCAGCTTAAAGGCGTTATATGTCATGGGAGAGAATCCTGTATATAACCTCCCTGACAGCTCCTTCGTAAAAGCTTCCCTTGGCAAGCTCGATCTCATTGTTGTGCAGGATATCTTTATGACAGAGACAGCAGAGATCGCTGATGTCGTGCTTCCTGCGCTCGGGTGGTCAGAAAAGGACGGAACCTATACAAACCTTGAGAGGAGAATCCAGCGCCTAAGAAAGGCTATTGAGAAGGATGGGATGGAGGACTGGAGGATACTTTCGGAGGTCGGGAAGAGACTCGGATTAAAGATGCAATACGAGTCCTCGACCGCTATCCTGAATGAGATAGCGAATGTCTCTCCGCTCCATGCCGGCTTGACCTATGATGAGCTCGAAAAGGGCATGGACCTCTGGCCATACAAGGGAGAGCCTCTCAGGAGAAAGACAGGGGCAGGCACCCTGAAGCCGGATCAGAGATGGACACCTGCTGACAAGGGGAAGCTCTATCTCGGCATTCAGAGGCATATGTTCCTTTCCGGCACTATGTCAAAGCAGTCAACAGCCCTTAACAGTATTTTTGAGGAGCCGTATGTGTACATGAGCCCGTCACTGGCAAAGAGACACGGCCTTTCAGACGGCGCTGATGCAGAGATAAAGACAGTAAAGGGCTCTCTGGTCATGAAGGTAAAGACAGACAAGGGACTCTCTGACAATATAGTATTGCTGACGAACAACTTCAGGGACAGCGGGGGGTT
>CAKKPH010000072.1 GCA_919901585.1 Thermodesulfovibrionales bacterium
ACGTGGATTAATTTTATAAGGTGTCGTTATTATGTTTCTTCGGCCTTCAGCCCTTTTGGAAGATATATTGGACATTAGTGAATAAATTTAAACTAAAGGTAAAGGAGTCAATAAGTCTATATGAAATACCAGATCGGTCATGCAGGAAGGATAGTAGTCGCGAGGTTCGAAGACAGGGAAGATGTGCTCGGCAGCCTATGTAATATCGCAAAGAAAGAAGATATAAAGGCAGCGGCCTTTTACCTTGTTGGCGGGATGCGCGAGGCGAGAATAGTCGTAGGCCCTGAAAAGGATGAAATGCCTCCAACTCCTGTATGGAAAACACTCGGAGAGAGCCACGAGGTGGTGGGTTTCGGCACGATATTCTGGCAGGGCGAGGAACCTAAAGTCCATTTTCACGGGGCATTCGGGAAAAAAGATATGGTAAAGGTCGGTTGCATGAGGGAGATGACAGAGACATTCCTTGTGCTTGAGGCTGTGATTATTGAGATTAAAGGGGTAAATGCAGTACGTGAGTTTGACGCCGTATCGGGACTGACACTGTTGAGGCTTTAGTAAGCATATGAAAAACAAGCTAATAATTGTAATGCCTGCATATAACGCTGAAAAGACTCTGGAAAAGACAGTTAAAGACATCCCGCAGGGCTTCGCAGATGATATCGTCCTTGTTGACGATGCCAGCAGGGATAATACAGTTGCAATTGCCGGTTCGCTTGGGTTAACAATTATAAGGCACAACAATAACAAAGGTTACGGAGCCAACCAGAAGACTTGCTATGACGAGGCATTGAAACGTGGAGCGGATATTATAATTATGATTCATCCCGACTACCAGTACGACAGCAGGATCGCTCCTGTTTTTGCCGAACTTATAGAAAAAGATATATGTGATATCGTCCTTGGTTCAAGGATCAGGACACGGGAAGAGTGCATATCTTCCGGCATGCCGCTTTATAAATACATTTCGAACCGTTTTCTCACAATGATGCAGAATATCATAACCGGCCAAAACCTTTCCGAATGGCACACAGGATACAGGGCATATTCACGGAAGGTTCTTGAAAAAATAAACTACCGCAACAATTCTGATGACTTTGTGTTTGATTCCCAGTTCCTGGTTCAGGCTGCATATTTCGGATTCAGGATCGGGGACCTGCCTGTTCCATGCCGGTATATGGAAGAAGCCTCGTCCATTAATCTGAGGCGGAGCATAGTTTACGGCCTCGGGACAGTGCTTACATTAATTGAATATATTCT
>CAKKPH010000073.1 GCA_919901585.1 Thermodesulfovibrionales bacterium
GCTACAAAATCAAAAATCGTTATATGAGATTTGATAGGAATGGACGCGGTGGAATAATTGATATTGATTGGGTTTTAGATTTAGTTAGAGTATAAATTTTGAAAAGGATAGTAAGCAGGTGTAGGGTCTAAAAGCCGCCATCAAATAAAGGAATATGATATTATTAGTCAGGAAAGGAGGCGGTTGATAATATGAAACCAATTAAAATTATTGTTGAAAAACATCCTGACGGTTATGTGGCTTATCCATTGGGGATTAAGGGTGTTGTTGTCGGACAGGGAGATACATATGAAGAGGCTCTTTCAGATGTAAAATCTGCAATCCATTTTCATTTAGAGACCTTTGGAGAAGAAGTATTCGAAATTGATCCGCCGATTCTTGAAGCATTCGTGGCTGAAACAGGGGTTTAGGCGCAATGCCAAAATTTCCAGTACTTTTCTGTGCCGGTATCATATTTTCTGTTTTTGCTTTGCTGACGGCCCCCGCTGTCTTTGCAGAAAATAAATCTGAGACTATCAAGACAGGCAGGCAAGCGTGTATTGTGAAGAAAGGTCTTATTATCCTTGTAGAGTTCCCTGATACAAAGCATGCAGTAGAAAGAAGATTTGTCCATAAAAGGTTTTTTAGAGAGCTGAACAGCTATGTACAGGAGATGTCTTACGATAAAGTCTGCATAGGCGGAGATGTTACTGAGAAATGGTATAAAATGCCTCACCCGATATCCCACTATAATATCTCTCCTCGTAATCTTGAGGTGGATAAATCCCGTGTCAGCAATCTTATCCTCGACGCTATTAATACAGTTGATAAGGATGTGGATTTCTCTAAGTATTCATTCGTAGTCCTTTTCCTCGGCGCTAAGAGAGAAGAATACGGGATGGTGGGTCTTTGCGGCTATCCGGGGATGCTCGGATGGTCCAGCGATATAAAGGATATATTAAAAACCAAAAGCGGGCAGGCAATTAATGGAGGAGTTGCGATTTACTCCTATCAGGCTCATCTCGGCACCCTCTTCCATGATATAGCCCATATCCTTGGAGGGGTCAACGGAGGTGGAAAAAGAAGAGTCCCATGTCTTTACGACCATGACTTACAAGCAAAACCAGGGCCTCTATGGGAAGTGTTTGTAGAATCTACAGTCAACATGGGTTTCTGGGATGTCATGTCATGCCACTTCTATACGAGAGATTTGCCGCCACCCGGAATATCCTCATGGACCAGGATAAGACTCGGATGGCTCGATGAGTCAAAGATCAAGGTTGTCAAACATGGAGAGACAAAGGAGATCATACTCAGTCCTCTGGAAGACGGCTCATCAGAAGTGCTGGCAATTAAAATACCTGTCTCTGATACCACCTATTATCTGATAGAAAACCGACAACATACAGGCTTTGATAACAACCTTCCTGATAACGGTATCCTGATAATGTATGCTGATGACAGAGTTGCTGAATGCCGTCAGGGAAAGTCGCCCGTCAAGCTGGTTAATGCTGACCCTTCAGTCCCCCGTCTCGAAGGTGCGGCATTTGACATAGGGGAAAAAGAGTCTTTTATTGACGAGAAAAACAGACTGAAAATACAGATTATGGAAAAGATTGGCAACTCTTATAAAATTTTCATCGGCCCTTATGAGAAATGAAAAGTTTCCTGTATGGCTCTTCTGCAAGCTATAGTATTATGAACTTGTTTTTGATAAAATTATAGGTAGTAGCTATAATTTTCTCCTTTTGGGTATTTGAGCATCCTAAACTTTCTTTACCCGGCGGGAGGGAGCGTGGCTGTTCTGTAGCAAAGTGTAGGGTGAACTCCTGTTCAGGCATTTAAATAAGGGAAGGAGGAAAAAACAATGTGGTACATTTCAATCTTTGACGCAAAAGAGAATGCGACCCAAAAAGACATCGAAAGGCTTCGTGAAGAATGGTTAAATAAAGGCAAAGACCAGGAATTAGCAAAGAAATGCCATTCGATTGAGAGGTATGAAGTTCTTGGTAAAACTCCTTTAAAGGTCTTCTTTATAATTGAAACAGACAATCCGAATGTTTTAAATATTCTATCCCGTTATTTTGGGGATGCATGGAATTGTATTACATATCCGATAACAAAAAGAGAGATTCTCGAAGAACTCAAAGAAGACCATACAATTATTGGTGGTTAATACCGTACCTTCTTCCCTTGCTAAAAGAATTGTGGCGTGAAATGGGGATTTGTCCGCTTAGCCGTTAAGAGATATCTGCTACTTCAAAGATAAACTCTATTTCGACAGGTGAGTCGAGAGGTAGCACAGCTACACCAACAGCAGCCCTCGCATGCCTGCCGTTTTCGCCGAAGACATCACGCATGAGGTCTGATGCTGCATTCAGCACAGCCGGTTGCTGGCTGAAATCAGGTGAAGACGCAACATAGCCGACTAATTTTACGCATCTTAAAACCCTGTTAAGGCTTCCGAGATGAGCCTTTAATATGCAAAGGGCATTGACAGCCGCCTGTCTTGCATCCTCCTGCGCCTCACTCATTGACAAAGATTCGCCGACCTTCCCTGTCCTGGTGAGTTTACCGTTCCTCAACGGCAGCATCCCGCTAAGGAACAGGAGGTTGCCGCTCCTGACACACGGGACATATGAGCCGAGGGGTGCAGGCGGCTCTGCAAGTTCGATGCCGATTTCTTTTATCCTGTCTTCCGGTGAAGCCATGTAGATATTATAGCTGCATATCGCTTCAGTAACAAGCAATCTTATCCGGAAACGCTATCCTTGCAACTGCAGACCATCTCTCCCTTTGCCTTTCCAAAGGCCTCCCTGCCTTCCCTGAATGAGAAACCGGCAATCAGGATCGTGCCTGCAGAGTCCAAGCCTCCGATGCCTGTAAGCTCATAACCGGCGCTTGACAGGAAAAGGATAACAGAGAGGTACATGCATGCCTTTGTGCAGTTTGCATCAGCCAGTATTGCACTGGAATTGAGGCTTCTCCCGACCTTAATTTTATAATGGATAAGCAGCCACATCGTGAGTATTGATATTGCAGACACAATTATTCCCCATAAGGTTGTCTCGGGCTTATGTCCCTGATAAAGGGTTATAATTGCAGTAACAATAAGACTGGCTGCAAGTATATAAAAGGCAGTGCCGGTGACCCTCAGGGCCTGCTGCTCGAACCTGTCCGGACAGACATTGTTGTTCTGCCTTGCTCTCCTGACCATATGCCATACTCCAATGCCGGAGATCACCTCGACAAAGGAATCGAGGCCAAAACCGAAAAGTGCATATGTCTCATCATCAAGACCGAAAGAGACAGAGACAATTCCCTCGACGATATTGTAAAAGATGGTGATAAGCGCAAGGCCGCCGGCAAGCCTGTAAAGCCTGGCCTTTTCTTCCGAGAGATTGAGTGCTATGGTTTCCATCAGTATATGGTAACAGAATTGGGGTTATGATTTCCTTATGACCGGCCCGGCTTTTAATGCCCGGGTCTTCTAAGGAAGGCTGTAAGCAGGATAGCAACGCCTGCAAATATCGCTGCCATATAGAAGCTTGATGAGAAGCTGCCTGTACTTTCAGCGAGAAGGCCGGCAACAGCAGGGCCTGTTATCTGACCGAGGCCAAAGATGAACGTAATGAAGCCGAACACTGCGACTGCCCTCTGAGGCCCTGCGTAATCACCCGCCGCAGCAGCCATAATCGAGGGGATGCTCCAGGCTACAACACCGAAAAGGAAGATCGAGAGGTAGAGGAAGAAGCCCGGCATGCCTGATGCGAATAAAAGGTACGATGACAGCATGAATGAGAAGACTGTTATAAGTCCGGACTTCCTGCCGAGTCTATCTGAAAGCGATCCGAAGACAGGGCCTGAAAAAAGGCTCAGGAAACCTACCCATGCCCAGAAATTCCCTGCAACAGCCTCTGAAAAACCCCTGTCCCGGACAAGCGAAGTGACAACGAAGGTAGTATAAATAACATACGTGTAGCCAAAGAGGAAATAAATCGCTCCGAGGTGGTAAATAATACTGTCCTTGTAAATACTCCGGCCTGAACTGAAATATCTCGATTCATCAATAAGTGTTTTTTCATCGCCCATCGGTTTCAAGCCGATATTCTCAGGCCTGTCCCTGAGCAGCAAAAAGGCGATAAATGCGATGACTATAACAATACATCCGAGCAGCAGCCAGCTTATCCTCCAGCCGTTAGTGCCGTAGAGGTTGTTGATGAACGGTATGAACTTGCCTGAGAATATTATCGCAAAACCGCTCCCTATAACAATAAAGCCTGCTGCCCTCCCCCTCCTCCTGCTCGTAAACCATTGAGACACAAGCCCCATTAAGGGCACGTTCGACGCCCCGCTTCCGATGCCTGTTACAGTATAGAGCAGCAGCACATGTCTAAAATCATCAGTCCTGCTCACCATAATCATCGAGCAGCCAATAATGAGCAACGCTACAAATATAAGCCTGCTCGGACCTATCCTCGACGCAATCATCCCGCTTAAGAGGACAGAGACGAGATAACCGAGGAAATTGCCGGTGCTTATAAAGCCCATCTCGGAATAGGTGAGGTTGAGGGACACTGCCATAGAAGGCAGCAGCATCCCGAGCGCAAAACGGCCGAGGCCAAGGCAGGCGATCATGCTTATGGTGCCTGTAAATACAATCACCCAGCCGTAATGAAAAGGCAGCCTTTCTATCTTCAAAAAACTCATATATAGAAAGATAACATAAACGCAGATACTGCGCACCTTGACCCTTATCTCCCCTGCCTGATACACTTTCCTATGGATTTCAGGCTTTCTACAGAGTTTACACCGAAGGGCGACCAGCCAAAGGCTATAATAGAGCTTACAGAGGGAGTCGAAAAAGGGTTGAGGCATCAGGTCCTGCTCGGCGTAACCGGTTCAGGCAAGACCTTCACGATAGCCAACGTCATTGCAAACCTCAGGATGCCTGCGCTTGTAATAGCCCACAACAAGACCCTCGCTGCCCAATTGTACGGTGAGTTTAAGGAGCTTTTTCCTGAAAATGCGGTCGAGTTCTTTGTGAGCTACTATGACTATTACCAGCCGGAGGCTTATATACCTACTACCGACACCTATATAGAGAAGGATGCACAGATAAACGACGATATTGACAGGCTGAGGCATTCGGCAACAAGGGCACTGCTCGAGAGGAGAGACACCATAATAGTAGCCTCAGTCTCATGCATATACGGCATAGGCTCCCCTCAGGACTATATGGACATGCACCTCTTCATAGAGGAAGGCATGCAGACCGGCAGGGACAGTATACTCGAAAGGCTCGTAGACATGCAGTATGCCCGCTCTGATTCCGATTTCAGGAGGGGAGGCTTCAGGGTAAGGGGGGATGTTGTAGAGATATTCCCGTCCTTTTCGCAGGACAGGGCAGTGCGTCTCGAATTCTTTGGAGATGACATTGACGGCATATATGAATTCGACCCGTTGACAGGTAACAGGATGAGGAGGCTCGGAAGGCTTGCGCTCTTCCCAAACAGCCACTGGATTACGCCGAAGGAGCGTATCGAGCCTGCACTAAAGAGGATCGGAGACGAGATGAAGGAGCAGGTTGAGTTCTTCCTGAAGGAAGGTAAAGTGCTTGAGGCCAGGAGGATTGAGCAGCGGACAAGATTTGATCTCGAGATGCTGAAAGAGTTCGGTTACTGCCATGGCATCGAGAACTATTCAAGGCATCTGAGCGGCAGGGCTGCAGGCGAACCCCCATACACGTTGATAGACTATTTCCCTAAAGACTTCCTCATCGTGATAGACGAATCCCACGTAACAGTACCTCAGATAGGCGGCATGTATGCGGGGGACAGGTCAAGAAAGCAGACACTTGTTAATTTCGGGTTCAGGCTCCCCTCTGCGCTCGACAACCGGCCGCTCGCATTCCTTGAATTCGAACACCGGGTCAGGAAGGCTATCTATGTATCTGCGACTCCCGGTCAATACGAGCTCGGAAGATTTGAACGAATCGTTGAGCAGATCATCCGGCCGACAGGCCTGATAGACCCGGAGATGAAGTTGCGGCCTGCCTCTGGACAGGTCGATGACCTGCTTTCAGAGATAAGGAAACGTGCTGAAACCGGAGAGCGTGTGCTTGTCACAACGCTGACAAAGAAGATGGCAGAAGACCTGACCGACTACTACACAAATCTCGGTATACGGGCAAGGTACCTCCACTCGGATATCGTCACGCTGGAGCGCGTAGAGATTCTCAGGGACCTGAGGCTCGGCAAGTACGATGTCCTGATAGGAGTGAACCTCTTAAGGGAAGGCCTTGACCTGCCGGAGGTGTCTCTCGTAGCCATCATGGACGCCGACAAAGAAGGCTTCCTCCGCTCGGAACGCTCTCTGATCCAGACAGCAGGCAGGGCTGCGAGGAACATCAACGGTGAGGTGATCCTCTATGCAGACAAGATCACCGGCTCAATGCAAAGGGCTATTGACGAAACAGTCAGGAGAAGGAAGATCCAGAAAAAATACAACAAAGAAAACTCCATCACCCCCGAGACTGTCAGATCGAGCATTAAAGATATCCTCAGCTCTATTTACGAGTCCGACTACTGGACAATTCCTGTCGCTGAAGAGACGAAAGAGTACGGTCTTGATGAGGATACTATAAAGAGGCTTGAGGATGAGATGAAAGAGGCCGCAAAGAAACTCGATTTTGAGCGTGCGATAATGATAAGGGACAGGATCAAGGAGATAAAAAAGAGGCTTATTGAGGTGGGATAGGGTGACGATGTAATATACTTGTACAGTCGTTAGTATGTATGCATTGATGATATAATATGCACGGCCCATTTGGACCATTTGACTTGCTCTGCTTAAGATTGTAGATTACAAATAACTATATTATGTTTGAAAACTTTAAAAAAAGAATAAGGAGGAAAGGGTGAGAAGACGGCTGACGTATATTATATTTACATTTATGCTTTTAACTGTTTCGGGCTGCGGGTATAACATAATGCAGGCGAATGAGGAGGCTGTGAAGGCAGCATGGGGAGATGTTGAGGCATCATACCAGAGGAGAAACGACCTCCTCCCTAATCTCGTGGAGGTTGTGAAGGCCTATGCGAAACATGAGAGGGAAACCCTTACGGCAGTGACAGAGGCAAGGGCAAGGGTCGGCTCTATGCAGATGTCAAAAAGTATTCTCGATGACCCAAAGGCATTTGCCCAGTTTCAGGAGGCACAGTCTGTGATGGGCAGTGCACTTTCGAGGCTTATGGTTGTGGTGGAAAAATATCCTGACCTCAAGGCAAACCAGAATTTCCAAGACCTTCAGCATCAGCTCGAAGGAACAGAGAACAGGATAAATGTTGCACGCACGCGCTACAACAAGGCAGTGGAAACATTCAACACCTCGGTCAGGGTGTTCCCGAACAACATTACAAACAGCCTTTTGCTGCACCTGAAAGTTAAAGAGCCGTTCAAGGCTGAGGCAGGCGCTGAAAAGGCGCCCAAGGTGAGATTCTAATAAGTGGAACTATTACAGGACTGCTTTAACCGGAGGGAACACAGAGAAAAAATACCGAGCGCACAGAACGGCTTGTTGATTTTAAAAAATATTCTCTGCATTCTCAGTCATATCCCTGTGACCTCTGCGGTGCAACTCATACTGATACTCTCACCTTTGCTCTTGCCTCTTAATGCCCACGCGATTGACGTCCCGAAACTCAAGGGCTATGTCAATGATTATGCCGATATGATATCTCCTTCAGCAAAGGCCAAACTTGAGGGAGAGTTAAAGGCATTTGAACAGACAGACTCGACGCAGATAGTTATTCTGACAATCCCGTCTCTTGAAGGAGAGGTTATTGAGGACTTCAGCATTAGGGTAGCTGAATCGTGGAAGATCGGCCAAAAGGGCAAAGACAACGGCATAATCTTTATCGCAGCAAGACAGGAAAGGAAGATGCGGATTGAAATCGGACACGGGCTTGAAGGCAGGTTAACGGATTTGATGGCAGGAAGGATTATTGACCTTGTCGTAAAACCTAGTTTTAAAAGAGGAGACTTCGATGGAGGCTTTATTGCAGGTGTCTCTTCATTGATCGATGCAACACGCGGAGAGTTTAAGGTTGATGGAAATCATCGCCCACAAAAACATGAGAGGTCCTCACGGGTCATCACTTTCCTCATTTTTGGCGGAATTGCCCTGCTTGTCCTCGGAAGTATCTCACGCATCTTTGGTGGCATAACAGGCGCTATCGGCTTGCCCGCGCTTGCTTATTTAACAGGATTTTCTCCCGGGGTTGGCACATTCCTTTTTCTCGCCGTTTTAGGCTTAGGTTCAGGGCTGTTTCTCCCCATACTTTTCTCTTCAGGCGGGTCTTACAGGGGTGGAGGGTTCCGGTCTGGCGGAGGTTTTTTTGGGACAGGCGGTGGTGGTTTCGGAGGGGGAGGTTTTAGCGGTGGTGGCAGCGACTTTGGAGGCGGCGGAGGCGACTTTGGAGGCGGTGGAGCGTCAGGTGACTGGTAATGAAGAATAAAGCAGATAAGTTTTTTACTAAAGAAGAGGGAGAGCGGATAAAAGAAACTACTCTTGACGTTGAGTCCCGGACAATCGGAGAGGTTGCTGTTATGGTTGTTGACAGCAGTGACCAATATATAGAGGCAGAAATAATTGGCGGGATACTTATTGGAAGTGTTTTATCGCTGATTTTAACCGTCTCATATTTTCAATCATCGGTGTGGTCATTTATCCCCCTGGGTTTCTTGCTCTTTTTCCCTTCGAGGGTGGTAGTTAAAAAAATACCCGCGATTAAGGCCTGGTTCGCAGGAGTTAAGAGGAAAAACCATACAGCAAGAGAAAGGGCCGTGAGGGCGTTCTATGAGAAGGGGCTTTATAGGACTAAAAAGAATACAGGCATCTTGTTTTTTCTCTCTCTGTTTGAAAGGAAGGTCTGGATACTTGCGGACAAGGGCATACATAAAAAGATCGGACAGGAGACCCTGAACAAGCTTGCGAAGGCTGTTTCTCAGGGCATAAGAGATGGCCGTACCTGTGATGCGCTCTGCGAGGCTATCTTAGAGGCAGGGGAGTTGCTTGCCAGGCATTTTCCAAAAGAACTAGGAGATATAGACGAGCTGCCTGACGATGTGATGACAGAATGAAGGGGCCCCAGTGGCTAATGGGGTCATGGCTGATCCTATAATACTTTTTGTTTTATCATAAAAATAAATATTTTGGAGGTGCTGGAATGAAGATAAAGCTATTTAGCATCAGCTTAATTCTGTCTGCAGCTTTTTTTGTGCTGTCAGGATATCAAGACGCGTGGTCTGCCCAGAAGACTGTCAGATTTAAAGTACCGGGCATAACATGAGCGTCCTCAGGCGCTGCAGCAAGTTTTGCTGCAAAGCTGATTACAGGCGTCACTATGGCTGATGACGATATTATGGAGCAGAAACTGACCGTGACCTTTGATGACAAAAAAACATCTGTGGACACTATAAAAGATGCTATGGACAAAGCAACCTTCCCTGTAGAGGGCGAAGTGGAGGCTGTTAAGCAGTAGCCTTTTGCATGCTGCAGAACATTTGCGTCTCATTTACTTATTTCTCGCAACGGCAAAAGGGATAATTGCAGGCATTGAGAAAAGCCGAGAATTATGACATACTAAAAAGTACATAAGTAAGGTGTCATTCCCTCAAGCGAAGCGCGTCGGCCACAGGCTCGTAGAGGAATCCTTCCTGAAAGAAAGATTCCGGACAAGCCGGAATGACAAACAATGGTTCTCTTACTTATGAACCTATTAGTAATTCAACTATGAAAGAAGCAATAAGATATCTGGGAAATGCAAAGGAATTGCTTGGTAAATCGCCGATTGAGGGCAACCGCTATAGCGATGAAAAATATGTAAAGTCAGCCTGCGGCGTGGCTTATCTCGGTGTGTTGAAAGCCATAGAGAAGAACCTACTCAGGAAGGGACTGACAAAAAAGGAGCTTCCCAAAAAGGTAGAGGAGTACCGGAAGGCATTACAAAAGCATATATCGGTCCATAATGGCAAGCTTATTAAGGAATTCGATGACCTTTATGACGAACTGCATATCGCCGGATACTACAGAGGGAATCTGCATCGGGTCGAAGTTGTAAAAGGCGTTCTCAAAGGCGCAAAAGAGTTTATTCAGAAACTAAAATAGCCTTTCTTTCACCGCTTAACTCTTTATCCTCAATAGACCATCCTGAAACACACAAAATTTGTTCCGTATTTTACAGCCATATTCCTGCATTGTTCTTTTAATAATATCAACCTTTTGATCGCCATTTGCGAAGTTTAGATAGCAGATATTATTGACAGTACAAAAACTTTTCATTGACATATTATCTTGCTTTTGCTATTTTTAAAATATGCAGACTATGGGGAAAGCATTAAAAGCAGGGGCGGTTTTACTGTTGTTATGTCTTCTGCCGTGTTTGGTATTTTTCTTTCACCTGACTCCTCTGGAAGAGACAGATTTTACCACTTCCCTGATATCGCTCGACACCTGTTCGGGCCACTATTCCAGCATAACAGGCTTCTTTGCCGTAGTTCTTGTCTTCTGTTCTGTTACACTGTTTTTCCCGGTTGTGGGTCGCCTCGCAGAACCTAAGACATCCATTTTTCATACCATTTTCACCACCTCTATAGAAAAACCACCCCTCGCAAATTAATTGTTTTCCCGTTGTCTGCTTTGACTCAGGTTGAGCGATGAAAGGGCCGGATTCACCTTCTTGATGAGGATGAAGAGCCTGTTTTTGCGATATATGAGTTTTGCGGATAACTTTTACTCCCCGTTAACTGCTCTGCCTCGTGCCAACGGGGCAGGGACTTTCTGAACAAAAGGGCTTTTATGAGAATGCTTGAGGGGCAGAAGAGAATCAAGCATTCTTGCGAAGGTCCTTAGAAAGAGGGGGTGATGCCTAATGCCTGTGGTGTAGCAGGGGGAGATACTCAGATGTAATATAACCTTTTTTTCCTGCACAGAATTACGAGGAGGGTTTATGAGATTTTTAAAATCTATTTTGGTGTTCCTCTTTATTGCGCTGCCTGTAGCCGCATTTGCAGCAGATAAGAAGGCAACAACGATTGACGAGCTTGCAAAGATGTACGATGTGTCTTCATGTAAGGCATGCCATGAGAAGATCTACGACGAGTGGTCGAAGTCGCTTCATGCTAAATCGCTCGTCGGTACTCCCCGAACCATGGCTACCATCAAATCAGCCATAACCGATGGCATGATGAAGGAATGGGGGAAGTCAGGCGTAAAAAAGGTTGAAGACATCAAGGTTGAACATATGCTGTCCTGCCTGAAGTGTCATCTCCCCCAGATTAATGATGCAACAGATGCAGTTGCGCAGCAGATCGCAAAGGCAGCGCTTGACCTCGATGATGATACGCTTATAAAGCTGAATATCAACTGCCTTGTATGCCATAATACACAGGCTCTTATTCACAAATGGGTCGACGGCGAGCCAGAAAAAGGTGTTATCTATGGCAACAAGGAAGGCGAGCACGGCGACAAGGCTTATGCCAAATTAAAGAAGAGCCCGATAATAAAAGAGTCTATCCTCTGCGGACAGTGCCATGGCCTTGGACCGAACTTTGACCTGCCAAATCCGACTCAATGCGCAACACTCTACGGCAGCTATCTCCACTCTTATATCCCTTCAGGCGGCTCCGAGACCTGTCAGGACTGCCATATGAAAAAGGGCGGCTCAGGGCATATAATGCCGGCTTACAGGGACCCTCTCAAGGCAAAGAACGCTGTGACAGTTGACGTTAGCGCCAAAGGGTACTATTTCCTCCCGAAGGCAGGAGACTCGGTACCGACTGCATATGTTACGGTGAAGATGACAAACAATGCAGGACACAGAATCCCTGATGGTTGACCGTCTCCGAACAGGCTGGTCCTGGATGTGACCGCTAAGACAAAAGATGGCAAAGAGATATTCTCAGATTCAAAGATATTCATGCCTCAGTCACCTGCTTACGGCAGGGGAGACAAGATGGCCTATGGGCCGTTCAGGAAGTCCGGAATGATCGCCGATACAAGCCTGCAGCCCGGCCAGACAAAGGTAGAGAACTTTGAGATCAAGTTCCCCTATGAGGATGTAGAGAAGGACGGCAAGAAGACCAGAGAAGTAAAAGCTAAAGAGATGGATGTTACTGTAAAGCTCTGGTATCTGCCTGCAGGAGGCGACCATAAGAAGGGCGCTGTCGGCAAAGACCAGTATCTCTTCTATGAAGGGACAAAGACTGTGACCGTAAAATAACTCATGATATAGATGACCCTGCAAAGCAGGGTCATCTATATCAGTTTATTCAGTTTTTCTGCAAGTCGATTGCCGTTTTAAGCTGCGACGGACAGAGATCATTGTCTGGGAGAGGATGCCGCCGATCGTGTCAAGGCCTACGTCAGCAAAAGCTGCAGTTCTCGTCTGAACAAATGACTGGTGGAACTCGTCACTCAAAGCATAGATCATAAGCACTATCAGGGAGTATAACATGCATTTGTACACCTCAGGGTTAGCTCTCGTTCCGCAAAAGGCCCGGAACAACAACAGGCCGAGCACGAAATATTCAGAGACATGGCCCAATTTGCGGATAACATTGTGTACAATTTCGATACCTTCAGGTGTAATCCACGGCATAAGCAAATTAAGTATCGGCACTAAGACAGAAGACGTCTCATCTGCAGAGAAGGTCTCTGAGGACATCCAGAAGATAACCCCCATCCAGAGGACTACAGGCGACCAGTATATGAAAAAACTTTTTTGGGTCATTCCGCTGATGGCCCTTTCTTACCTGCAACCTGCTCCTTGTTCAGCAACCATTCTACAATGGTATAGCCTCCGCAGGGCGGGGAGTCAAGGCCTTCAATGAAGTCGCAGCCGTCCTCAATAAAACCACACCTCTCGCATATAAGCTTCCTGATCTGCTCATCATGCGAAAACTCAGGCTGAGTCCTGATATCGCGGACCTCCCTGCTTAACTCCTCGGGCGTAAACCTCTCAAGAAGGAAAGCGTATGTCCCGCAGCTAAGTTCTTCTTTGCCTTCCTTATAGAACCTGCAGAATCCCTTGCAGATGATCTCTGTATAGCCATCTCTCTTCATGTTTCATGCCCTGTCAATGACTGTCACTTCTTCAAGCCATCTCATGTAATCTGCAGAGCCTTCTACTATAGGCAGGGCTATTATTTCAGGCACAGAATAGCTGTGAAGCTCCTTAACCTTTTGTGATAACGATCCAAAAAGGGACTTCCTCGTCTTGATAACCATCAGGACCTCTGAGTCATCCTCGATCTTCCCCTGCCACCTGTATATTGAGCGAAGACCCCTTATGATATTCACGCAACCTGCAATAGAGGACTCAACAAGCGCTCTGGCGATTCTGACAGCCTCTTCTTCATTCGGCGCTGTAATAAAGACGACTATGCCTTCCATGCGGGAACCCCCTTCATCTATCTGCATTCTCGATATAATGCATTAAGCATACCGGCATCCGTAAATAAATCTCCCGTCCTTCATTAGGGCTGTTTTTTTGCCGTTTTTGTTTATAAGCAAGAGGGTCGGCCTGAAAAAAACAAAGTCCTGATGAAAAGGCGTCCTGATACTGCCGCTAAAGGAGCTGTTGTCGCCGAGCGCTATGTGAATTGTCCCTAAAATCTTTTCTGATTCGAGGATATTGTCGGGCCTCTGTGCCTTGTCATTTGTGCCGATGCCGAGCTCAGCGATGTTTGCGTTTTCCATTCGCTCATTTAACCTTGACCTGAGGTAATCTGCATAGGGCTCATCCCCAAGGACTTCAACCACAACGCCTTTTTTGATAATAAGAGTAATGGGTGATGCCAGTTCCCTTGTCGGCGCCCATTCAAGCACAAGCCTCCCGTTTGCCGTGCCTTCAAGAGGCGCAAGATATACCTCGCCTGCAGGGAGATTGCCGAAAGAGCCTGCCTTTGTGAGTATCCCTGTATCAGAATATGCCTTTCTTCCTGCTTTGGAAAAACAGAGATGTGTGCCATTCATAGTTTTAAGTTCAATGTCCTGTGCATTGTTTACCATCTTTGCTATAGATTCCGTCCTTTTTGCAAGCGCCTTCCAGTCCACATTCATTGCGCCTTCGAGCATTGCGAAATCAAATAACGGCATGCTTGCGTACCTTGCGCCACAGACCCTCGTAAGAAGGTCCCTGAACCTCGTATGACTGGTAGAATAATTCGATAGTGCTATAACTGCACTCACAGACGAGCGCCTCTGCCTCTTTATTATCCCCTCGGCAATCCTGATGCCTTCATCGTTAATCTCTTTATTGAGAAGAGGCTTGAGGAGACCTGCATCTGTCAGGCCTTTTACAGCCTTATCACCGAATGCAAGTGACCAAAGCTGGACAGGAGGCTCCTTGCCATGTCCCAGAGTTGAAGGGTATTCGAAAAAGATCACCTTTTTTGTGAACGCCCTTCCGGCCTCAGCCGTGAGTAAAGCTATGTCCCTTAACCTCTCGCGCCTACATTGCTCATATGCATCAATAATCTCGGAGCCGGACAGCCTGTCTGTAAAGACAAGCGTCTTTTCATTGTCCTTTATGCCGAGGTTTGTTTTATAGATAGCCCTGATCGCATCAATAAGCATAGGCCTGCAGGGATCCTACCTGAAGCTCAGCTCAAGCTGTTCGAGATGCTCTCCAGGAAAGTTTATCGGGTAGTTGTTGTCAAAGCAGGCTGCGCAGTAGTCGTCGAAATCAGGCAGGACCGATCTCATGCCGTTGAGACTAAGGTATGTGAGCGAGTCTGCAGTGATGTATCTTCTTATCTCTTCAACCAGATGGGATGATGCAATAAGCTCCTGCCTTGTAGGAGTATCAATGCCGTAGAAGCAAGGCCCGATCGTGGGAGGTGAGCTTATCCTCATATGTATCTCTTTGGCGCCGCCTCCCTCACGCAGCATCTTCACGATCTTCTTGCTCGTGGTGCCTCTGACTATTGAGTCGTCAACTACTATCACCCTCTTCCCTTCGAGGAGTTTCCTCACAGGGTTGAGCTTGATCTTAACGCCGAAATGCCTGATGCTCTGTTTCGGCTCTATAAAGGTCCTCCCGACATAGTGGTTCCTTATCAGGCCGAAGTCGAAGTGGATACCGCTCTCCTCTGCATATCCGATAGCTGCGGGCACACCGGAGTCAGGCACAGGTATAACAATATCGGCCTCTGTCGGCATCTCCCTCGCAAGCTGCCTGCCGAATTCCTTCCTCGTTTCATTAACGTTCTGATAACCGAAGATATAGCTGTCAGGCCGGGAAAAATATATGAATTCAAAGATACAAAAGGCCTTTCTAATGGTCTGTAATACCTTTATTGATTTAAGCCCGTTTTCGTTGATTATCAGTATCTCGCCGGGCTCGACATCCCTGATATACGTTGCGTTAATCAAATCAAGGGCGCATGTCTCTGATGCGACCACATATGCTCCATCCACCTCTCCGAGGCAGAGAGGCCTGACGCCATAAGGGTCTCTCACAGCGATCAGTTCCTTTTCGAGCATAACAAGCAGGCTGTAAGCGCCGCTCACCCTGCTCAAAGCATGGATTATCCTCTCAGGAGCTGAATCACCCTTTGCATGGGCAATCAGATGGACAATAACCTCGCTGTCCGAGGTTGACTGGAATATTGCGCCGTCCATTTCGAGTTCTTTTTTAATTTCTGTAGCATTGACAATATTGCCGTTATGAACTATCGCGAGTGAGCCGAGCGCAAAATTGGCAACAATAGGCTGGACATTCTTAAGGAAACTGCCGCCTGCTGTAGAATAACGGTTGTGGCCTACAGCAATATGTCCGGGCAGCCTTTTTAGTCTCTTCTCTGTGAAGATGTCGGCAACAAGCCCCATTGACTTTTCGATGTGGAGCTGCTTGCCGTCAGATGAGCATATCCCTGCCCCTTCCTGCCCGCGATGCTGGAGGGAATAGAGTCCTAAATATGCAAGGTTGGCTGCCTCAGGATGATTAAAGACCCCGAATACACCACACTCCTCATGTATGTCATGGAAGACCCTCTTTTTCATGTCCTGTCGGGTGAGAATCTGACGTAATTTTCCCAGCATATCAGGAGTTCTCTCGTAGCCTTAAGGTCCCCGAAACAGTATTTTGCAATATCAAGGTACCTTCCGGAGGCAAAAAGGTCTTTAACATCATACCCTGTTATGCCTTCAGACTTGGGGCTTTTTATCCCGAAGGTCTTGCACCACATATCAAGGCTGAACCTCCTCCTCGTAGCGCCGTAAAATGTTAACTGGTCAAGCAGGTCAATATGCGCACCATTGTATCTGTTCGGCATAAGTTCCCTTGTCGGTTTTATGCGGTGCACGGCAGACCTTATCATTATGAACGGGCAATCGAAAGAGCGTCCGTTGAATGTAACGAACTTATCATAGCTTTTGATGTTTTCCCAAAAGGCCTCGATTATCTCTTTTTCTGAGCCCGGCTTATAGGTTATATTATCGTCTCCTGATTGGGACATTGAGCCTTCAGGCGCCTGAAAGTATACAGCGCCCCTCATAGTGTCAGGGTTTAGCATGCCTATCGCAACTATCTCAGCTGTGACCGGATAGAACGAAAGGCTTTCCTTCACCCCTTTTATATCTTCCTCTGTCTCAGCCCATTTAAGCAGATAGTCCTGCGTGTCCCTGTCGAGGGTATCGAAGTCCCTGCCTGCTGTCTCTATATCAAATATTATGCGTGACATCCAAAAAAAGGGTTCAAGGATTCCGGGGTTCAGGGGTTCGAGTTGAAAGCGCTTGAATACTTGACCCCTCGAACCCTTTTTTACGACCCCTTTGCATTTATAAACTCATAACTCGTTACTGGTTTTTATGACGCCTTGGGCAGCTCCTTAAACACCTTCAAGGTCTTAAGCAGGTCGATTGCCCTCTGGAGCTGCAGATCGTCCTTTTCAGATACCTCAAGCGGTGCCTTCTCATTCTCATCTGACTTTTTATCTTCGCTCTGGTCATTCCTGAGATGCCTGTCAAGGTCTTTTTCCCTCACAACAGTATGTTCTTTCACCCCGTTCTTTGTCTCTATCTTGATCTTGACAACGATATCAGGATTTATCCCTGTTGACTGAATTGATGTGCCGTTGGGTGTGTAATACCTTGCCGTAGTCAGTCTGAGGCCTGAGCCGTCAGAGAGCGGTATGACGCTCTGTACCGAGCCCTTCCCGAAGGTCTGGACCCCGAGTATGACAGCCCTGTGCCAGTCCTTAAGGGCGCCTGCTACGATCTCAGAAGCGCTTGCGCTCCCCTGATTAACCAGGACGATCATTACAGGCTTTTCATTATAGCTCTTAAACCCGCCTGTCTTGTATTCTGTCCTCTCTCCTGCCCTGTCCTTTATATAGACAACAAGCTTATCCTTAGGGAGGAAGTGGCTCGCCACATCAACAGCGCTGTTAAGCAGTCCGCCCGGATTGTTCCTGAGGTCGAGTATCAGAGAGTCCGTCTTCTCCTCACTCAGTTTTGTGAGAGCGGCCGAGAGGTCAGCGGCTGTCTGCTCCTGAAACTGTGTTATCTTAATATAGCCGATTT
The DNA here is from genome assembly GCA_919901585.1 of Thermodesulfovibrionales bacterium. GTDB lineage: Bacteria > Nitrospirota > Thermodesulfovibrionia > Thermodesulfovibrionales > UBA9159 > CAKKPH01. The sequence continues at coordinate 17,570 of CAKKPH010000073.1, forward strand.
CAGGATCGAGCTTCCTGTATTTGACGCTCTTTATCTTTATAATATCCCTCTTCAATGAGAAGGTCTCGGGCTCTTTCCAGCCCTCCCTCATTATAGTTATTGAGACAGTAGTATCCTTAGGCCCCCTCATCTTATTCACCGCATCCATCAGGCTCATGTCCTTTGTGCCCTGCTCGCCGATCTTGATTATCCTGTCGCCTGACTTTATACCTGCCTTGTATGCAGGCGTATCCTCGATCGGTGCAATAACTGTCAGGGCGCCGTCCTTAAGGCCTATCTGTATGCCGAGGCCCCCGAACTCGCCCCTTGTATCGACCTGCATCTCCTTATATGCATCAGGACTCATGAAACCGGAATGAGGGTCAAGAGAGCTCATCATCCCCTTGATCGCACCATAGATCAGGTCCTTTATCTTAACGTCTTCTACATAGGTCTTTTTCACTATAGAGAGGACTTCTGTAAAAACCTTTAAGTTCTCATAACCTTCAACTTCGGCATTAACCAGACCGATTGACCATCTGCCGATAACAATGCCGGTGAAGGCGACTGTCAGGAGAACTGCCCATATCAGGATTATCTTTTTTTTGTTAGCGAACATCTCTCTAATAACCTCCGTTGATCTCATTATTTATTCTTTAACCATTGGGCCGGGTCGAGAGGCTTCCCCTTGAATCTAATCTCAAAGTAAAGTGAAGGGGCGTTTGTTATCCCTGACTCACCTACCCTGCCAATGATATCCCTGTCTTTTATTATATCTCCAACTCTAAAAAAAGTCTCTGACAGATTTGCATACAGCGAGTGATAGCCCTGCCCGTGGTTCACGATCATCAGGTTCCCGTAACCCTTGAACCAGTCTGAATACGCGATCTTGCCCCCATAGACCGCCCTTACGGAATCGTTTTCAGCCTTTATGTATATGCCGTTCCTGAAGACGGGTATATTATAAACTGGGTCTTTGTGGCTTCCAAAAGGCGTGACTACTTTCCCGTTGACAGGCCAGCCCAGCCGCCCCTTGAGCCTTGCAAAACCCTTTGCGTCATAGACCTCTTCCTTCTCAAGTTTTCTTATGATATCGAGCAGTTTTTTAGAAGATTCCTCAAGCTCTTTAAGCATCTGCTCGTGCGCAAACCTGTCCTTTTTGATCGAGCTGAGCAGTTTTTTCTTTTCATTTTTCTCACTTGAGAGCAGCGATTCAGTCTCCTTAATGCCCTTCTCATTATCCAGAAGCTCCGCGCGCAGTTCCTGAAGCTTCTTCTCCTTCTCGTTAAGCTTAGTCAGGCTTTCAGTATACCTGTCTATCATCCTGCGCTCATACTGTGTGATGCTTTCAAGATACTTCCACCGTCTCGCAAGCGTCCCTATATCATCAGTCTCTGTGAGCATATAAAGCACGTCAGCATCCTGTGTATTCTTCTGCATTGCCCTCAGTCTCTTCTTTATCCACGTCCTGCCTTTTTCGATCTCTGACTTCTTTGTTTTTATATCGTTCTCGACCTTTCTGATATCCGATGCTGTCTTCCGTCTTTGCTTGCGCAATTTCCGTATCTCAGCCTCTGCATAATCAAGCTTCCTGTCAATATTGTCTATATCCTCGAGCACCGAATGTTCACGTTTTTTAGTCTTCTCAATCTCCTCCTTGTGGCTCTTTATCTCCTTCTCGATTTTGCGGTATTTATCTCTCGGGTCTTCTGCAGATGAGCTCTGTCCAGGCGGTAAAACAACCGGGAGCAGAAGACATAAAGTTGTAATCACTGCAGACATGCGTCTTCTGAGAACAGCTAAGTTATATGATTTAACAAAGACACCTTTCATCACTCCCACCAGTCAAAATCTTATCCTGCCTATAGCGATCAAGGCCCCTGTAATCCCGAGCAACAGTCCGGCAGGAGGAAGCATGTAGAGCATAATAGGCGGGAATACCACAAAACTCAAGGCCGGCATTGCCGAAACCAGCTTGCTGAATACAGTGTAGTAGAATGTAGCCAGGGCTATTATGCAGGTCACGCCGCCTGCGAGGCCGACGATCGCCCCTTCGAGCAAAAAGGGCAGCCTTATAAAGCCCCTTGTTGCACCGAGGAGTTTTAATGTCTCCATCTCTTCCCTCCTGTGATAAAAGAGCATTTTGACAGTGCTGTAGCACAGGAAGATCATGCCTGTTGTCATTATTGCTGACAGCATAAACCCTATTGTCTGAGACCCTGTCTTAACAGAGTGTATCGAGCGGAGGAACTTGTCGGCAAAATGTATCTCATCTATGCCCTTAATCTTGTTCATTTCTTCAACAAAAAGCTTGACGGTCTCAGGCTTTGCCTTCTCCTTATGAAACTTTACCTCTATAGAGGCAGGCAGCGGGTTTTCTCCAAATCCCTCGAGTATATAGTCTGAATTCTTCATGGTTGATCTCAATTCATTCAATGCCTCTGCCTTTGATATGTACTTCAACTTTTCGACATTCCTGTTTTTCCTGATCTCGCTGATAATGGTGCCGGTCTCTGATTCTGACGTGCCGTCCTTCAGGTAGATCATGACAGAGAACCTCTCAGGAAGCCTCTTTGTGAAATAGTCGATGTTGTACATTACAAATATGACGAGGCTCACAACAGCGAGTCCCGACGCGATTGTAAGGATCGAGAGGAGGTTTATCCATTTCTCGTTCCAGATGCTCTGGAGCGCAAGTTTGAGCGGATATTGCATGCCCTATCCCTTAGCCTCACCGGTGATGCTGCCTGCCATAAGTCTGATCACCCTTTTGCCGGTGTTTGAGAACAGTTCCCTGTTGTGCGTAGCGATAAGGATAGTCGTGCCCTTTGCATTTATATACCTGAATATCTTCATTATACCGGCAGCAGTATCTCTGTCGAGGTTCCCTGTCGGTTCGTCTGCAAGCAGGATGGCAGGCTCAGCCACAATCGCCCTTGATATCACAACCCTCTGCTGCTCCCCGCCCGAAAGTGTACCCTGAAAGCTGTCTGTCTTGTGCCTGAGATTGACTATCTTGAGCGAATCCATAACACGCGCCTTTACCTCATTCTCAGGAACCTTTCTGACCCTGAGGGCGAGCGCCACATTATCAAAGACATTTCTGTTGAGGAGAAGCCTGAAATCCTGAAATACTATGCCTATGTTCCTCCTTAACAGCGGGATGCTGTCGGAATCAAGTCCCCCTGTGTTCCATTCACCAACGTATATCTTGCCGCTGTCAGGCAGCTCTGCAGCATAGATGAGCTTAAGGAGGGTCGTTTTTCCTGCACCGCTTGGCCCTGTTAAAAAAACCATATCGCCTTTTTCTATCGAAAGGTTGATATCCCGGAGTGCTAAATTAGTGTCATATGTTTTTGATACATTAAGGAACTGAATCATAAACTCTCTGATCCAATAACAACCATATATCCGATTCCCTCAGCAAAGACGTCGTTGTCGGGGTTCAAGAGATATCAGCGATTAAGCTCGCCCAGTATTGTATCTGCAATATCGCCTGATGTAAGCCCGTATACCCTCATAAGCTCCTCCGGCTTGCCTGACCTGCCGAACCTGTCCTTCACACCGACCCTCCTTACCCTGGTCGGCCTCTTCTCTGAGAGGAGCTCGCAGACAGCACTGCCGAGCCCGCCGATCACAGAATGCTCTTCAGCAGTTACAATGAGACCGGAGTCAGCAGCCCTCAGTACAGCATCCTCATCAAGGGGTTTTATCGTCGGCATATTAATAACACCGGCATCAATGCCCCTCTCTCCGAGGACATTCCTCGCTGTTATCGCCTCATTTACCATGATACCTGAAGCGATTATATTCGCATCCTTTCCCAAATGAAAGATATGTGCCCTGCCCAAACGGAAAAGATAATCATCCGGCATGAGCACAGGCACCTTTGATCTTCCGAGTCTCACATAGACAGGGCCGTGATAATCAGCTATGGCATTAATCACCTGTTCCGTCTCTAAGCCGTCAGCAGGGACTATGACTGTCATTTCAGGCAGCACCCTCATAAGAGCGATATCCTCAAGCGCCTGATGAGAGGCGCCATCCTCGCCTACTGTGATGCCCCCGTGAGTGGCAACGAGCTTTACATTCAGCCTGGAGTAGCAGAGGGTCTGGCGTATCTGCTCCCAGGCACGGCCGGTCTCGAATATCGCAAACGTGGATGCAAACGGAAGCTTGCCTGTAAGAGATAATCCTGCAGCAGTGCCTACCATGTCCTGCTCTGATATCCCCATATTAAAGAACCTTTCAGGGAATGCATGGGCAAAACTCCTCGTCTTTGTCGAGTTAGATAGGTCTGCATCGAGCACAACAACATCACTCCTCTTCTTCCCAAGCTCAAGCAAGGCTTTACCATAAGCATCACGCGTAGCTGCAGCCTTTCTGTCAGGGCCTTTTCCCTGGCCGGCTATATCATGGACCCTTTCACCCATATTATCCTATCTCCTTGAGTGCACGTGCCAGTTCATCGCTTGTCGGCGCCATGCCATGATACTCTGCCCTGCCTTCAAAGAAAGAGACGCCCTTACCCTTTACCGTCCTTGCTACAATAACAGTCGGCCTTCCCTTTTCATTCTCAGCCCTGTTAAGTGCGTCAGTGACCTGGGACATGGCATGCCCGTCAATATCAATAACATTCCAGCCAAAACCCTTCCATTTATCATCGATAGGTTCTACCTTCATCACATCATCGCAAAAACCGTCAATCTGCAGGCCGTTATTGTCGATTATTACACATAGGTTATCGAGCCTGTAGTGCGAAGATGTCATAGCAGCCTCCCATATCTGGCCTTCCTGCAACTCTCCGTCACCGAGGAGGCAATATACCCTTGAATCAAGGCCGTCGAGCTTCAAACCTAAGGCAATGCCGTTAGAGATCGAGAGCCCCTGTCCGAGCGAACCGGTTGAAACCTCAACCCCCTTCAACATCCTCGAGCTCGGATGTCCCTGCAAAGGGCTGTCGATCTTGCGGAGGGTTGTTAACAGACCCTTGTCAAAATAGCCTGCAAGTGCCAGAACAGCATATAGCAACGGAGCTGCATGGCCTTTTGAGAGGATGAAACGGTCTCTCTCTCTCCAATCAGGGGCGTCAGGCTTGTGGCGCATCTTAAAAAAGTAAAGGGCTGTCACAATGTCAGCACCTGAGAGTGAACCGCCGGTGTGGCCTGAACCGGCTACAGTCAGCATCTTCAGTATCTCTATCCGGACATCCCTCGCCCTCTGTTTCAGATAAGCTATATCATTACTAAGGACAAAGCTCATTGCTTGCCTGCCTTCTTAAGAAAATGATCTATTATGATGTCATCAAGGCTGCCGCTGAATGAAGTCTCTCTGTTACCAGTCATCTTTATTCCTGTGCCTTGATTAGAGACAGGGCCTTCATTTTTTTGTTCAGGCCCGGGGCTATCCAAACCGGATGCCGGACCTTGCTTAGTTACTGCTAAACTCTGAGGAGAAGGATTCGTCCCGTTTTTTTCTCCTCCTTCAGAAACCAGACCGGCTTCCCTGTCAAAACCGCCGGAAACAAATCCGCTTATAACAGACTTGTGCTGTTTTTTAACCATTTCCCTGAGGTCACTGCCGAAATCAGGATTATTGATAATATCACTGTAATCAGTCTTTTTTGAATAGACTATCGCACCCTGATTAAAGATTAGGGTGACGATAAAGGGGTTCTTGATACCTTTGTCCTCTGTCTGGACATGGTACATATTCCCCTTGTAACGCACATTCGTATTGAACCCTATGAGCATTGATGATCCGCCTGATTTTGAGATATGCAGTTATTATATACAGATTATATATCTGTTACAAGGATTGATTATGCTGCACCACACCGCAGCATACAGGCTTTATCGAAAAAGTATTTATGAAAGGCCTCTGACTGTCTTTACATCCGACCGGATGTTGAGTTTATGACATCTCAACATGGAAGATAATTTATGTCATACCCGTTGTTCTTAAAGGCGGTCCGGAGTTCCTTCCTCTGATCGATGGTCATTGCAGAAAAGAGCTGCTTTACCTTTTCGCTTGACCGTTCATCAGTGCAGTTATACCTGTAAATGTCGTTCTTTATGTTCTGTGTGAACGTTGTGTCTGAGAGTATCTTCTTCAGGTCTCCGGAATCGCACAGCATCCTGTAAATAGCCTGAGACTTGCTGCCGAAGAAATAGCCTTTTCCGTCCTTGCTTACAAGAAATGTAGAACTGCAGCTGATCAGGAATGCTGCCATCGCCGGGATGACAAGCAAAAAAAGTTTAGTCTTCATAATCATCTCCTCTCAAGGATTCTTGTTATCTTGTCCTTCATCTTGGGTGCATCCCATTCCCTCTCGCCTATAATCTTTTCAACAACTATTCCGTTCATGTCAAGGACAAACGTTATAGGAATGCCTACAATTCCGTACAGGTCAAAAGAGACGCTCTTCTCCTTATCCATCAGGACAGGAAATGATATCTTTTTATCCGATACGAAAGACCTTACAGGCTTCTCGGATGTATCAGAGGATATGGCGATAACAACAAGCCCCTTGTCCTTCAAGGCATTATAGAGGTTGTTGAGTGAAGGCATCTCAGCCCTGCAGGGTCCACACCAGGTTGCCCAGAAATTTATAAGAACTATATTCCCTCTGAACCCGGACAGCAGGACATTCTTGCCATTAATATCCGGAAGTTCGAATAACGGGGCCAGCTTGCCGATTTCGTGGTCCGCCCCTGACGGATATGCTTGTCCCGGCCAGGCGATAAGGATTAAAACAAAAAGAGATAAATATAAAATAAGTCGCTGCATTTTCATTGTTTCATTGTTTCTTAAATACTAAACTACCGGCAAGTATCATGTCAAGGAAATGGAGATGTAAAGATCTAAAGAATAGATTGGGGAGGGGGGGTTACCCCTCCCCAATAGGGTTAAGCAGTAGGGTTAAAATATAACTTCAAAAGTTGCGTAGAGGTCCTGTGCCTTCTTAATAGGTGCAAACATCTGTGCCAGCGATGGATCCATCGTACTTAGGTCTTCGATCTTCTTAGGCTCTCCGACCCAGTTATTGCTGCCTGTGTAATTGAATTTGTAATACTGATATCCGACCCTCACAAAGGCCTTGCCCCTCTTTGCAATAGGCTTCTTGTTCAGCTCCTGAATTACATAAAACTCATAGACATTGCCCCTTGTGCCGAGCTTGGATGTCCATATATCATCATCAGCAGGAACCATGCCTATCCAGTATTTTGAGCCGTGGTTGTACTCAAAACCAAGCTTTGTGCCTGTAGACTTGAGGTCATACCTGCCGCCAAGATAAATGGCACTACCGGAATGGCTCTTCTTATCGACCTCAGCAGTCATCGGGTCGTCGTCATACATAAGGCCAAACCCTGCATTCGTCCATGTGGTGCCGCCGTCCATTGAGAAGAACGGCATTGCAAAGACGTTTGAATTGGGGTGGGTCTTGCTGAGGGCAGCAGATACAAAGAGGTTCAAATCCCCTGCGCCGAGTTTCTCAATTTTGCCTGTAGCAACACCGCCAACCCAGGTTATATCACCCATGTTCACTGAAACAGGGCCGGTCGTTGAGTTGCCGTCTGAGGTTGTATTGAATATGTTCCAGCCCTTCTGGAACTGGAGTTCGACATGGAATTTGTCAGTATCATACGGCACAAAATTCAGGCCGAGGAAATCAGTATCTTTGAGCGTATTGTAATCACTCTTGTAGCCGCTGTCATACCCCCTGCCGTAGCAGAGCTTGGCATAGGCGCCGGGCATGTTCGGTATGTCCGGAGCAAAGCCGAGTGTAAGGCCGTCAAAGGCATAATTGACCATAATTGCCGGTATTCCTGCAGTGCCGACCTTCTCAGCATTCTGCTTTATGTTGCTCGGGATACCGCCTGTTGAAGGTCTCCTGCCTATAGAGAACCATACCGGTGCATCAGCTATATTGCTCCAGGTGGCGTATGCAGTATCAACCCTGAGCGAGTTGTCTGAAGGCACATGTCCAACTGTGCCATCAAAAACACCCATCGCCCTGTCAGCAAAGTAACTTCCCTGAACAGGCGTCTCTGTGCCGTGGCCCCAGACTTTATACATCAGAAGACGGGCCTTGACCTGAATATCCTCTGTTGCATTTGCCTTGAGATTCAGGCCAAAACGGTTGGTAAGGAGCGATCCATTCTTAACATCATAGCCTGCCATACCAGTAGTATGGAAATAAGGATAGCCGGGTGCCGGCTGATAGGATGCAGAAGGGTCATACTGCATATAGTCATGCACACTACCCTTGAGCGAATCGAACCTGAAACGGTAATCTCCACCTATCTCGAGCCATGAAGGACCTGAGGCGCTCTCTGCCTTTGCCTCAACCTTCGTAATCCTCTCCTCTTTCTGCACATCACTCGTCTTTATTTCGTCCATCTGCTTCTTGAGCTTATCGAGTTCCTTTGAAAGGGCGTCGATCTTCATCAAGAGTTCATCCTGAGACGCAGCAAATGAAGAAATTGGGAGGAGCAGAGAAAAGGAAAGGATGAGAACTAAAATTATTCTCATATAAAACACCTCCTTATAGAATTTTATTAAATATACCTAAAAATCAGCCGGAAGTCAACAATAAAATTCGAATAAGCTAAACTATTGCTCTGTAGAAACTTTAGGATATCTCCTCCTTTTTAACCGGACAAAAGCGGGTCA
>CAKKPH010000074.1:0-3052 GCA_919901585.1 Thermodesulfovibrionales bacterium
ATTATAATGTCAGACGACTGCATGCCGACAAGGTGCTGGACAGCGCCTGAAATGCCGCATGCAATGTAGACCTTGGGGCATACGGTCTTGCCTGTCTGTCCCACCTGATGGCTGTATGGTATCCAGCCCTCATCCACTGCTGCCCTTGAAGCGCCTACTGCGCCGCCTAATATCTCTGCCAGCTCGGTAAGCAGTTTAAAACCTTCAGTTTTTCCCATCCCCCTGCCCCCTGCAATGATTATCTCCGCTTCCTGAAGGTTTACCGCTACCTCTGAGATTTCTTTAATTGTTTCGAGCACCCTCGTCCTTGATGTTATGTTTTCGGGATTAAGATATTTAATCTCACCCTTCCTGTTCTCATCATAAATGCCGCGTTTCATCACCCTCGGCCTTACAGTAGCCATCTGCGGCCTGTTGTTCGGGCATAAAATAGTCGCCATTATATTGCCGCCGAAAGCAGGGCGTATCTGCAACAGATTGCCGGTCTCCTTATCTATCTCAAGGGCTGTGCAGTCAGCAGTCAGACCTGTCCTTAGCCTCGCAGCAACCCTCGGGAAAAAAGACCTCCCAATAGGTGTTGCACCTGCAAGGACTATCTCAGGACAATGCTCATTGATAAGCTTCACAAACATTTCCGCATACGGCTCATCATTGAATTTTTCAAACAGCGCATCGCTTGCCAGATATACCTTATCTGCACCCCATTTTATCAGTTCCCTTGCCTCAGATTCAGATGCTCCCAAAAGGACTGCTGAAAGCTCTGAATTGCGCTCATCAGCAAGCTCCCTCCCTATGCCGAGGAGCTCATACGCCACAGGAGCTGCCTTGCCCTCCCTCTGTTCTGCAAAAACCCAAACGCCCTTGAAAGCTGAGAGCTGAGAGCTGAGAGCTGATGAATGAACATCCCCCTCTTCCGGCACTTCAACAATTGCACCTTCCGGACATGCGCTCATGCAGGCACGGCACACCTGGCAGTATTCATTTATAAACGCCTTTCCTCCGGAGGTCATGATAATGGCAGTGAACGGACAGGACGCCACGCATGATTCGCAACCTGTACATTTTTCAGTGTTGACAACTATACGCATTTCAGGCTCCTCAGCTCACTTATGAGTGCCTCTATCTGCTGCTCTACTGTCCCTTCCAGAACCTTCCTGTCCTTTTTTGCCTGTGGCGCAAAGATGTTCTTAACCTGTGTAGGAGAGCCCTTCAGGCCTATGTTGTTTTCATCAGCGCCGATGTCAGCAGATGTCCATTTCTTGATTTCAGCCTTTTTGGCATTCATCTTTCCCTTTAGGGATGGTAGCCTCGGCAGGTTTATCTCCTTTACTACAGTAAGCAGGACAGGCACCGATGACTCAACAACATCATATCCGCCGTCCATCAGCCTCTGCACCCGTATTGAACCAGGCTTAACCTCTTCTATCTTCCTCACGTAGGAGATGTGCGGGATATTAAGGAACTCCGCAGTCTCAGGCCCTACCTGCGCAGTGTCACCATCAATAGCCTGCTTGCCGCAGATAATGATGTCTGCCCTGATTTTTTCTATCGCCTTAAAAAGCGTATAAGACGTTGCCCAGGTATCCGCGCCTGCAAAGGCCCTGTCTGTAAGCAGCACCGCATCATCAGCGCCCATAGCTATCGCATCACGGAGGGCTGTCTCAGCCTGCGGAGGCCCCATTGTTATTACAGTAACTTTTCCCCCGGCCTTTTCCTTTATCTGGAGCCCTGCCTCAATTGCGTGCATGTCATAAGGGTTTATGATGCTCGGTACGCCATCCCTTATGAGTGTATTGGTCTCCGGGTTTATCCTGACTTCAGCAGTGTCAGGGACCTGTTTTATACATATTACTATCTCCACAAAGCTCTCCTTTTGGTCCTTGTTTAATAAGAAATGGGGGTAACGCCATATGTTCAGGTCGATATTATACGCCTTCAGGTTTATTTGTGTAAAGTTTGACATAGGCGTTGATATTCATTTATACTGAAAGAACCTGGGGGAGGCATAAGGCCTGAGAGTCAGAGGATTTTCTGAGACCCCTTGAACCTGATCCGGTTAATTCCGGCGTAGGAAAAGGATATGCTGACCGTATCTCTCAGGGATACGGTTTTTTTGTTTTTTATGAGGCTGACAATAAACGGAAAAGAGGTTGAGACCACTTCAACCACTGTTGGAGAGCTTCTCGGAGAACTCGGCATACTCTCCGGCAGGGTTGCGGTCGAGGTGAACCTGTCTATTGTGAAGAAGCCGGAGTATGCAACATTCAGCCTCTGTGAAGGCGATACTATTGAGATAGTTAACTTTGTCGGAGGAGGTAAATAAGGGATATGGAAGACAGCTTGGTCATACGCGGAATTGAGTTTAAATCAAGGCTATGGGTCGGGACCGGAAAGTACAAGGATTTCGATGAGACGCGAAGGGCGATTGAGGCCTCCGGAGCTGATGTGGTAACCGTATCCGTAAGGCGCGTCAATATATTCGACAGAAAGAGCGAGAACCTTTTTGACTATATTGACCCGAAAAAATACAAGATACTCCCGAACACGGCAGGCTGCTATAATGTCGAAGACGCTTTGAGATATTCACGCCTTTCGAGGGAAGCAGGCGTGTCTGATATGATAAAACTTGAAGTTATTGGAGATGAAAGGACACTCTTCCCTGACACAATAGGGCTTCTTAAGGCAACCGAGATCCTCGCAAAAGAGGGTTTTATTGTCTTCCCATATACAAACGACGACCCGGTAATGGCCAAAAGACTTGAGGATGCAGGGGCTGCTGCTGTGATGCCTCTCGGAGCGCCGATAGGCTCCGGGCTCGGCATAAGAAATCCATACAACATAATGATAATACTCGATACGGTCAAACTGCCGATAATCGTGGATGCCGGAGTTGGGACTGCGTCCGATGTAACAGTTGCCATGGAACTCGGCTGCGATGCAACATTATTAAACACCGCTATTGCAGGCGCAAAAGACCCTGTTGCCATGGCTACTGCGATGAAGCATGCCGCTATAGCGGGCAGGCTTGCATACAAGGCCGGTAGAATGGCCA
>CAKKPH010000074.1:3152-5482 GCA_919901585.1 Thermodesulfovibrionales bacterium
ATGAAGCATGCCGCTATAGCGGGCAGGCTTGCATACAAGGCCGGTAGAATGGCCAAGAAACTCTATGCAACGGCAAGCAGTCCGATTGAGGGGATGTTTTGAAGGCAGTAAGCAGTCAACAATCAGCAATCAACAGGAAAAGAACAAAAAACACGATTAGCTTTAAACTCTATTTAATTACAGACAGAACTGTCTTGCTAAAGACTCCGAACTACGAACTACAAACTACGAACTTATTTGCAGCCATAGAGGAGGCCTTAAAAGGCGGTATTAGGGCTGTACAGTTGAGAGAAAAGGACTTAGGTATACGGGACTTGCTGAAAATGGCATATGAACTCAGAAAAATCACAGCCGGATACGCTGCCAAACTCTTTATCAACGACAGAGTTGATGTTGCGATTGCTGCAGATGCTGATGGAGTGCATCTCGGTCAGGGCAGCATGCCTGCTCATGCAGCAAAGAAGGCATCAGACGGTAAGCTTATGGTTGGAGTCTCTGCCCATACAATTGAAGAGGCCCTTTTTGCCGAAAATGACGGCGCTGATTTCATCACATTCGGGCCTGTTTACCCTACTCCTTCAAAACTGAAGTACGGAAAACCGGTCGGCATAAACGCACTAAGGAATGTTGCATCAGAAATAAACATCCCTGTCTTCGCCATAGGCGGCATAACAGAAGAAAGGATAAATGAGATTATGGATTGCGGGGCTGACGGTATTGCCTTGATATCAGCGATACTCGGCTCTTCTGATATAAAACATACAACAGAAAGGTTTTTGGGGTGCATAAAATGACGAGGATAGAAGCAGCCCGCAAGGGGATAGTAACTGATGAATTCAGGGCGGTAGCCTCTGCAGAGGGCGTGTCAGCAGAAGCCCTTGTTTCAGACATAGCAGCAGGCAGGACTGTTATTCCTGTAAGCAGCATACACAATATAAGGCCCGTAGGAATAGGAAAAGGGCTTAAGGTAAAGGTCAATGCCAACATCGGGACATCAAAGGATAAGGCCTCGATTGACGAAGAGGTCGAGAAGCTCGAGGCAATAGTAAAATACGGGGCAGACGCTGTCATGGACCTGTCAACAGGAGGACCTATCAGGGAGATACGCAGGCTTCTTACCGGCAGGTCGCCAATACCTGTAGGCACTGTCCCGATATACGAGGCTGTAGTCATGGCAGTCGAAAAACACGGCAATATATCCAAAATGACCGTTGATGAGCTCTTTCAGGTCATTGAAGCCCATGCTGCTGAGGGTGTTGACTTCATAACTGTTCATTGCGGCCTTACGACGAGGGCAATAGAACGCCTGAGAAACGAGGGCAGGATACTTGACATCGTCAGCAGGGGCGGCTCTTTCCTCCTTGAGTGGATGGTTTACAATGACAGGGAGAACCCTCTCTATGAGCACTATGACCGTCTGCTTGAAATCTCAAAAAAATATGATCTCACTCTCAGTTTAGGTGACGGGCTCAGGCCCGGATGCCTCGCTGACGCAACAGACCGGTCACAGATCGAAGAGCTTCTGACAATCGGTGAGCTGCACGACATCGCACTTAAGCAGGGAATTCAGACTATTATAGAAGGGCCGGGCCATGTGCCCCTCAATCAGATCGAACTTAATATAAAGATACAGAAAGAAATCTGCAACGGAGCCCCTTTTTATGTCCTTGGCCCGCTCGTCACAGATGTCGGCATGGGCTATGACCACATCACTGCAGCAATCGGCGGCGCCATTGCAGGGGCCGCAGGTGCAGACTTCCTATGCTACGTAACGCCTGCAGAGCATATCAGGCTTCCGAATGTGGATAATGTTATTGAAGGAGTTATTGCGCTTAAAATAGCTGCGCATGCAGCAGATATAGCTAAAGGGCTACCTGATGCAATAGAGAAGGACAGGAAGATGGCAGAGTGCAGGAAAAGGCTCGACTGGAACGGACAGATAGCCTTGAGCTTCAATCCGGACAAAGTCCGCAAATGGCGCGCTGAAGTGCCGCCAACTGAAGACGAGGTATGCAGCATGTGCGGCGAATTCTGCGCTATAAGGACCGTTGAACGGGTATTGCACAAAGAATAAATTTGCACGTTTATTCACCAAGGAAAAGTGTTTCAAGCCGCGCTCCCGCGCGAGGGGCGGCAAATCTATTCTTCCCCTAAATCCTCGGCAATAAGCCTGAATTGCTCCAAGGCAGCCTCAAGGTCTTCTGCAATCTCGCGGGCGATGACATCAGGCTCAGGAAGATTTTCTGACTCTTCAAGGCTTTCGTCTTTAAGCCAGAAGATGTCAAGGCTTGCCTTGTCGCGGTTTATCAGTTCTTCATAGTCAAATGCCC
>CAKKPH010000075.1:0-2663 GCA_919901585.1 Thermodesulfovibrionales bacterium
ATGGGAGGCATTACACTCAAGGGATACCAGACAGTGCCTGTACTTTCATACCACAAATTCTCTGAGGACAAGTTTGACAAGATGACAGTCACTGCTGCTGCGTTTGAAGCCCAGATGAAGTTGTTAAAAGACAAGGGGTACCGTGTCATCACACTAGACCAGTTATTTGAATTCCTTGACCTGGACGGTCAGATACCCGAAAAATCCGTACTGATAACCATAGACGACGGCTGGCGTTCCACGTATGACATCGCCTTGCCGATACTCAAGAAATACGGTTACCCGGCCACTCTTTTTGTATATACAGACATGATCACAGGCAGCAGGACCGCCCTCGACTGGAACCTTGTTGTCGAGCTGTCTAAAAACAATATTGATATCCAGTGCCACACAAAGACTCACAGGAACCTGGCCGAGATCAGCGGAAAGGAGTCCTTCAGGGAATATTTCGATTCAATTGACAGAGAAATAGCCGTTTCTTTAAAGATGATCAGGGAGAAGGTGAATAAGGAGCCAAAATATCTTGCCTATCCTTACGGAGATACAAACCATCTGGTCATAGCCCTGCTTAAGAAATACGGGTTCCGTGGTGCCTTCACAGTGAAAAGAGGCGCCAATCCGTTTTTCATAAATAACTATATTATCAACCGCTCTATGATATACGGAGATATGGATATTGCCCAGTTCGAGAAGAACCTGACTGTATCCAGCGCAGAGGCACTTAAATGACTTCTTTGCAGAAGACTTTGACATACGCTCCCTTATTGTTTATTGTCATGCTGGCGTTCGCAGGCTGCGCAACACAGCCCAAGCCTGCAGTTGAAGAGCCGCGTGTTACACCGGAAATTTCAGCAGAAAAGCCGGCCCCCGATGCCCTCACCTTGCGCTATCTCAATAAGGCCTCGGAATATGAGAAGTCCGGAGAATTGAGGAAGTCCCTCCAGATGCTCGAGATTGTGAGCAGCCTCAAGCCTGATGATAAGGAAATAATCAATACGATCGAAAGGCTGAAGGCAAAGGTCAATGCCCTCTCTGACGAGCACTTCAAGAAAGGGGTCTCATATTACAACAACAATTCCATGGATGCTGCAAGAAAGGAATTCATTCTTGCACTCTTATATAATCCAGGGCATAAAGAGTCTCTCGATTACCTGAAAGAGAGGTTGAGTGGAGGAGATTACATATCATACGAAGTGAAAGACGGAGATACGCCTGAGACGATCGCAAGAAAGGTCTATAATGACCCTCAAAAGAATTTTCTGGTGTCGTATTTCGCAGAACGACTGACTCAGGGCATGACCATTAAGCTGCCTGCTCTTGAGATACCAAGGCCGAAAGAGCCGTCCGAAAAGGAGGAGATACCTTTTAAACCGCCTGCTGCAGAAGAGCCTCCTACACCAAAGGCAGTATTCGATATTCAGGAGATGCTCAAAAAAGCAAACAACCTTTTTAACGCAAAGAAATATCAGGAAGTTGTACCTGCATCCGAGAAGATACTCGAGCATGACAGGAGCAACAAGCCTGCGAGGGAGCTCCTTAATGCATCCTCATATCAAATGGGAAAGACCTTGACTGCCTCGAAAAGATATCAGGAGGCTATCGACTATTTCAACCGCGTTGAACCGGGCTATAAAGACGCTAAAGAGTCAAAGGCGCTTGCTGAAAAACGTCTTGCAGAAGTCCACTATGTAACAGGCGTAAAGCATTTTGTTAATGATGATTTCGAAAAGGCTATAAAGGAATGGGACCTCACGCTCAAGCTGAACCCCGGCCACCAAAAGGCAAAGAAAGATACCGAGAACGCACAAAACCTCCTCAAGAAGCTGCAGGAGCTGCGTTAGCTACACGGAAATTACAGTATTATCCCTCAGTATCGCAACAAAGTGGTCTTTAATGTTCCCGAGCTCACTCTCAATGACACTCATATATTGAGGCTTTGCATGCGTCACATATATCTCTTCAGGAAGTTTCTTCATCTTTCTTATCTCTTCAGCAAGCAGTGACGGGGTCAGGTGGCCTGTCTTTATGGCGAGGTCCCTCATGGAATTAGGGAAGGAGGCCTCGATTATCAGGACCTTTACATTATAGGATCCCATAACCTTCCATAGCCTGTCAGTAGGCCCGGTATCGCCTGTATAAACAAGCGACTTACCGCGGTCGTCTTCTATTATGTAACCGTAAGCCGGCACAGAGTGGTTAACCCTTACGGCATGCACCTTATAGCCCCCTATTGTTGCATAACCGCGCATAGGGACTGCCTTATACCTTATGACAGGATTTTTCTTGTCAGGGATAGAGGCAAAGTCAGGCCATATCCTGTTATTGAAGATATTCTTTCTGATATCGGACAGGACATCCCTCCCGCTCATGATCGTGACAGGATGCCTGAACCTGTTACTCACAAGGTTGTCGACAAAGAACGGGATACCCTTTATATGGTCAAGGTGGGCATGTGTTATCAGCAGATGCGTTATCTTTTCCTCTGCCTTCTTGTTGAGGGCAAGGCCTATTGTGCCTGCGTCGAGGAAAAGGAAATCATCAACCAGAAAAGCAGGCAGGTTGCGCCCTGGCACCTCAGAGCCTGATGAGCCTATAACGTGAATCTTCATTTGTAACTATCCTCCCTTATCCATAAATTCGAGTTCATGGGTAAATTCTTTTAA
>CAKKPH010000075.1:2763-9429 GCA_919901585.1 Thermodesulfovibrionales bacterium
TTTGTAACTATCCTCCCTTATCCATAAATTCGAGTTCATGGGTAAATTCTTTTAAATACGCTGCTATTTAAAGACCGCAAGGTACGCTGCAGAGATTGCAAGCCCAGATGATCCGGCCCATATTGCAAAGGCGAGCATCCTGTATTTACGGTCGCTGATATGCGCCAAATCGTAGCAGTTCTCAAGCTTGGCCTTTAATAATTCCATAATATCCCTTGAAAGCACATCATTAGCATACTCACGCGAAGTCGGATAGCAGGCAATAGCCTTCCAGTATACAAATCCCCTTAGCGCACCCGTAAACCTCGGAGCAACAACGAGGATTGTCGCTATGCCGCTTGCGATCAGGCATATAACACCAAGGATTGCCAGCACCTCAGCCGTGCCCCATGCTGAAGGAGCGACCATCAACCTCTGAGTTGCACCATGCGAATGCATATAGGCAAGGACAGTTGCAACAGCAGCAAAGAGGAATCCGGCCTTGTGGTCAGAGAATATTATCGTCTCCATAATATACTTGTGGAGGTGGTTCACAAAGTGGGTTAAGGGCTCAAGCGATATTTCAGGGTTCCTTATAGAAGCAGGGCCTTCAACCGGAGTTCCGGCACTGCACGGCCTCTCTTTATCCGACATATCCGCCATAAAGCCTCCTACAAAATATTCTCTATCAGGGTTAAGATTTAGCTCTCAGCTAAGTGTACGCAGATTTGTCGCCGATATCGTAATGAACCGGCATAAATACCTTCCTTAGCGTGAACAGGATGAGCATCGCCGCAATCAGAGCTGCCCCGTATGCAACGCCCTTTGCCGACAAAGCGCCTGCCGAGACAAGCAGGAGATAGACCGGCATCACAAGAGCAACAAGGTAACCCTCATTGAGCTTGAAACAGAAGGCCTCTTTGGCTGTTATAAAACCGAGGCATCCTGAAAGCGGGATAAGCAATACAGGCCCGAACGGGCTTTTTGTGAACGCCTGCATAAAGTCCCCGCCGCCTGTTATATAAAGCAGCAGCAGCGCGACGAGGGAGAGATAGTATAACCCCTTGAGCGCCCTGTGGAATTTGCTCACATAGAGGTGTATGAAAAAAACGCTCAGCCCGACAGATATGTGGAGCGAGATAAGCATAACACTGAATATCATACCGGAGGACGCAGCAGGAGGGTATGCAAGCAGCATATAGGCACATGATGATATGGCGAGTGCAGACATGGCTATGCCGGTCCTGTAGAGCACTACAGTTATCTTATCCTCTCTTGTAAGAGGCTGGAATAAATCTCTCTCACCCATAGCTTTCTATATCACCCTGAATTTCTGTCTTAAGGCCTTTTCGACAACCTCAGGAACAAGGTCTTTTACAGACCCCCCGAAGGATACGACCTCCTTGACGATCGTGGATGTCAGGTAAGAATATTCCTCGGAAGGCATCATAAATACGGTCTCTATGTCTGAATCAAGCCTCCTGTTCATCAGCGCCATCTGGAACTCATACTCAAAATCAGATATTGCCCTGAGCCCCCTTATTATCGCAATACCGTTATTTGACCTCACATAGTCAACAAGCAGGCCGTCAAAGGCATCTACCCTCACATTCTGCCGGCCTTTTACAGACCCGTGGATAAGCTCAAGCCTCTCCTCAAGGCTGAACAGCGGCATCTTCTTCGGGTTTTTTGCAACAGCAACGATAACCTCATCGAATATCTCGAGCCCCCTCCTGATTATATCGAGATGACCGTTTGTAATAGGGTCATATGTGCCCGGGCAGACAGCCTTCTTCATCAGTCTTACCTCCTGTAAAGGGACAGTGTTGTATCACCGTACCTGTACCTCTTTTTGATCCTGAGCCCGTTAAATGCATCAGGCAACAGTCTCTTTGAAAAATGCTCTGCTATGACGATCCCGTCTTCGGCAAGCATAGCACTCTCCCCGATAAAGCCAAGCGCCTTAACCAGCTCTTCGGAGCCGTATGGGGGGTCTATAAAGATGATATCATATATGATCCCCTTTTTAATTTCCTTTCTTATAAAAGCGCAGGCCTCCGCCCTTATCACGACAGCCCTTTCCCTGAAATTGAACTCAGACAACAGGGAACGGATCAGCCTCGTCCTTAAATCACCCAACTCCACAAATACAACCTCTGCAGCATCCCTGCTCAAGGCCTCAAGCCCAATCCCGCCTGTGCCTGCGTAGAGGTCGAGGAATCTTGCCCCCTGTATCCTGTCCCTTATTATATCAAAAACCGCCTCCCTCACCTTTGCGGAAGTCGGTCTGAGCTCCTCCTCGTCCCCTGTCCTTGTGAAGGCCTTGCGGACACCTATTTCCCTGCCCTTTGCCCTGCCTGCGCCTATCCTCATAAATACTTCCGGCCTACGCCCCTCTTAACGGGGGGTTGACTATATACCCATCCTGAGGCCTGTTACCTTCGACCTTAACCTTCCTCCCCTCAACTTTAAGCCTCCCCTCAGCATAGAGCCTTATCGCCTCAGGATAGATCCTGTGCTCCAGCTTGAGTATCCTTTCAGAGAGGGTATCCTCTGTATCCTCAGGCATTACAGGGACCGCTGCCTGTATTATTACAGGGCCTGTATCCATACCCTCATCAACAAAATGAACAGTACAGCCGGTTATCCTCGCACCGTAATCACCTGCTTGTTTCTGGCCATGAAGGCCGGGGAAGGACGGGAGTAATGCAGGGTGAATATTCATTATCCTGTTAGGGAAGGCGTCAATCAGCGGTTTTCTCACAATCCTCATAAAGCCTGCGAGTATCACGAGGTCAACCCCTCTTAGCTTCAGCTCCTCAGCAATCTTTTTAAAAAACTCATCCCTGGATATAAAACCCTTAGGGTCTATATACATATGCCCTATTGAGTACCTCTTTGCCCTCTCTGTCGCATAGGCGTCCGGATTGTCAACAATGACGATACGGATTGTTGCATCCAGCCTCTCTGCCTCTATCTCGTCGATAATTGCCTGAAGATTCGAGCCGCGCCCTGATGCGAGGACACCGAGGCTTAACCCGGCCATAACTAAAGCCTCACCTCTACATAGGCACTCCCTCTAAGGCCCCTGATCCAGTTCTTGTACTCCTCATTGAATTTTATATCGAATAGTTTCTTTTTCGCAAACTCCCTGAATTCCTCAGTATTGGCCGTATCAGGCCTCTCCTCGAGCCTCATGATATGGAGTCCCCTCTCTGTCCAGAAAGGCTGGCTTATATCGCCGACATTCATGTTTGACAGCACCTCAATAAATTCCTTGCTGAGATAGCCCTTTTTGATATAGCCGAGGTCTCCGCCTTCTCTGGCGCTGGGGTCTTCAGAGTACTGCCTCGCAAGCATCGCAAAACTGTCGCCTGCCTTAAGCCTTTTTATAACACTGTCGGCCTTTGCCTGAACAGCATCCTTTGAAATGTTTTTGTCCGGGTTTTTGAAGAATATAAGCCTGAGCCTGTAGCCGATATCCTTGTTCTTTGCCATATAGTCGTTTATCTCTCTGTCTGATATTACGACCTTGTTCCTCACCTGCTGGGATACGGCCTTGCTGAGTATTATCTGTTCAGCGAGCCGCTTCCTGTATTCAGCCATCGTATAGTTCTCTTTTTTCAGGGACTCGACGAAATCCTTTTCACTCATATTGTATTTCTTCTTTATGTTCTCTATTGCATCAGCGATCTCTTCGTTCGCTGCAGAGATGTCGAGCCTTCTCGCTTCCTGCAACTGGAGTTTTACATCTATCATACTCTCGATGAAATTTTCCTCGCTCTCCTTGAGTATCTTATTCCTTTCAACGTCGCTTAATGACTTCATACCGGAGCTTATCTCGAAGATCATTGACCTGTAGAGTTCGCTCCAGGTTATTACCTCCTTGTTTACAACAGCAACTACCCTGTCGAGGAGCATCGAGGCAAAAGAGACAGACCATGCGAAAAACACCATAAGGATCGCAGTCAGAAGAAACAACATTTTCTTGCGTGCTAAACAATTAAAACCTGAACTTAAAGGCATTTAATACCTCCTGATGTAAAGGGCATCTTATATATATTAACCCAAAAAGCTGATTTAATAAATACTACGGCTCCTGCCATAAGCCATAAACTTGAGATTTTCAGCAGTTATAATTAAACTATCCCAATGAAGCTTCTGCCTGCTGTCATCTTCATCATACTGCTCTTTATTGGAGGGCTTATCTTCCTTAAGGGAAGAAAGGTGTCTCAAAAGACCCGCAGCTTCATGGGCATGCCGTTTATAATCCTCCTGCTCCTTGGGGGGATATTCTTTATCATCCTAGGCAAAATAGCTATTTTCCTTGTAATGCTTGCCCTTGCCGTTATCCTTCTAACCTATAAAAGAAGCGCATAGCCCCTACTACCCTATTGCCTATTGCCTGCACTTTCCTTTCAACCATCCTGTCCATCCCTTTATCCCCTCGCCGGTCGTACAAGAGACCTCGAATATCTTAAGGGAAGGATTAAGGGAGAGGGCATCCCTCCTTACCTTGGCAACATCCATATTCGTGTAGGGCAGCAGGTCAGTCTTGTTAAGTATCATCACAGATGATTCCTTAAACATTAACGGATATTTCAATGGCTTGTCATGACCTTCAGTCACACTCAGGACCATCGCCTTAATGTCTTCGCCCACTCTGAACTCGGCAGGACAGACCAGGTTTCCGACATTCTCGACTATGAGCATATTGAGGTCTTTAAGAGGAAGATCAGGCAGGACTTCGCTTATCATGTTGGCATCAAGATGGCAGGCCCCGCCGGTGTTGATCTGGACAACCGGCACTCCTGTGCTGCTTATCCTCTCAGCGTCGTCTGTGCCGGCAATATCTCCCTCTATCACACCTATTTTTATGCTCTCTTTAAGCCCGAGGATCGTCTTTTCGAGGAGAGATGTCTTTCCTGCGCCCGGCGCCCCCATAAGGTTAAGGACAAAGAGTCCTGCTTCGTCAAAGAGTCTCCTGTTCTCCTCAGCTATCCTGTCATTCGCCTCTAAAATCCTCGTGACAACCTTAACCTTCATCAGTCAACCTCCATATCGACTATCTCCATCTCATAGCCCCTTTCTATCTTAAACGAACCCGAACCGCACAAGGGGCATTCAAGCAGATAGTTCCCGTCCACCTCAAAATCACCCAAGCACTCATTGCAATGGCCTCCGAGCCGGATTATATCTACAAGCAGCTCTGAATTCCCTGCAGTAGTGTCGGCCTTTGCAGCATCAAAGGCAAAAATAAGAGCTTCAGGCATAACACCTGAGGCTCTTCCTATCCTGACCCTTACGGCCCTTACCGCTTTATAACCTTCCGCTACACAGCGGCCTGTGATTACATCAAGCACACTGAACGCAAGGGATGCTTCATGCATCCGGTTCTTTTGAAAGCCGTTCCTTCTCCTTTTCGTAAGCCTCTTTGCCGGCCTCTACAGCAGCGGTGATAATGGATTTCTTTTCCTGATAGTATTCTTTGCCCTTACCGACTGATGAGGTAACCCTGCCCTTCACCTGCTCAACATAATCCTCTGCAAAATCCTTGGCATCATCTGCCAGACCCATTATCCTCTGCCTCGTCTCCCTGCCTGATTTCGGGGCAAGCAGCAAGGCGACACCCACACCCACAAAACCACCGAGCAGGAATGAAAGAAGTATTGTGCCTCCGCTATAGCCTTCATCTTCATCTCTCATAAAAACCTCCTTTTGGCTGCCAACGGCAATATTGGCCAATGATAAAATATTAAACAAACCGGACTAACGGTTTTTCCCTGACAGAAGCCCCTTAACGATTACCTGCAAAGCGGCCGTTATTCCTGCCCTCCAGCCCGAAACTCTTACAACCGCAGAGGATGTGACCTCCTCTATAAAACCGCTGACACGCCTTGCATCCTCGCCAATCTTCCTCACAGAACCGGACAAGACCCTTACATCGTCTGTTACACCGGTGATGTTGTTGGACACATTCCTCATACTCCTGAGGGTCTGCTGCAGTTCTTCAATAGCCGGGTTCAGCCTGCTCTCGGTATTCCTGATAAGATCATTAAGGTTCCTGATCGCGTTCCTCAACTCGAGCATAACGATAATGAAAAATACTATTCCGGTAACAAATGCGAGTGTTATTAAGCCTATGAAGACGTTGCTCATCTCTCCTCCTTATCAGGATTATACCACACAGTTCTATAACTGAACAGCCGTATCTTCCGGCATGTCTTTTGATATTTTAGCGGTATTTTTTTGTTATGTAAAGGACTTTTATGGTATTTTATTTCTATGGATGAGAGCCGTTTGATAAGGAAGACTATTGCCCTTGCCTCAAGGGCCAGGGGTATGACAAGCCCGAACCCTATGGTCGGCGCATTGCTTGTAAAAAACAACAGGATCATTGCTGAGGCTTACCATAAAAAATCCGGCACACCTCATGCAGAGGCACTTGTGATCGAAAAGGCAGGAGAAAAAGCCCGCGGCGCTACACTCTATGTGAGTCTCGAGCCGTGCTGCCACACAAAGAAAAAGACGCCTCCGTGCACAAAGGCAATAATCGATTCAGGCATCAAACAGGTCGTTATTGCTATGGAGGACCCCAACCCGCAAGTCTCAGGCAAGGGAATTGAAGAGCTAAGGAAGGCAGGCATCAGGGTAATATCAGGCATAATGAGAGAAAAGGCAGAAAAA
>CAKKPH010000076.1 GCA_919901585.1 Thermodesulfovibrionales bacterium
TCCGTGGTAATGGGTTATCATCAACCAGAATTTCCTCATCGTATAAGAGGGGATTGTGACACCGAGTGCAGGCAGATCCCTTTCCAAAAAAGATGTAATATAATGGCTGCGCCAGTCTTCGCTTAAAGGGCTCTCGTATAAATATGACAAAGGCAGACTTCCCTTCAGCCAGAGAGATTTCCACTGAGATGCTCCTACATCGGACAGACGCAGCCCGGTCAATTCATAGTAAGCTATCCTTCCTGCCAGTGTTTCGGAACCGTACTTTATGAGTGACGGAGAGGCGCTTCCGAGCAGTAAAAATGATTGTTCCTGTTTTTTGTCCACAAGGTATCTGAGGAGAGGGAACAGGTCCGGTTTGCGTTGAATCTCATCAATGACTATAAGACCCCGCAGAGACTCCAGCATCAATTGTGGATGCTCAAGTCTCACTAAATCACGCGGGTTTTCGAGGTCAAAATAATGCCCTGCCTTAAGAAGTTTTACCAGAGTGGTTTTTCCGCATTGCCTTGGCCCGATAACAGCCGTTATAGGGTAATGCTCTATCAGCCACTTTAATTTATTAATATCTATAGGCCTGTCTATAAATTTCATGTTTAGAGTATACCATAACATCCATGAAAATCCAATCTGTGAAGGTTTATTTTCATGGATGTTTAATTTATGTCCCTCACAATATCGTTCATTTTATCAACTTTTAGTCACTATATGCCTTGTCATTCAACACTGCACCACCATCCACAGCTATAGTCATCCCTGCCTTGACCGAATGGGAATGATAATCTTTATAGGGTCTTCGAGAAAGAGTGCTGGTAAAAAGTGCTTGGTTGAGCAGTATAGATTGGCTCTGTATAATGGAGAATAGGGGTTCAAAATGTTCGGAAAATCTGATATGATTATCCATGGGAAAAGAAGCAATTTCAAGAGGTATTTTCGGATGAAACGGAAAAGGAATAAGCCAAAAGAGGGGAAAAAGGGCAAGCCGACCGTTAGTCTTGGCCGTTTTGCTCTTACCTATATCTTATTGATGGGCGCCTTTTTTGTTATTATCGGTTTTAAGCCTATTCAGGACGTGATTGACCTGAACGGCCTTTATACAAAAGGCGTGGTTTTCCTCACAGTATCAGTTCTGAAAATGGCGAATATCCCCTGCACTTATCAGGGCTCTGTAATCAACCTGCCTTCAATCGCCCTTGACGTGAAGTTCGGGTGTAACGGCCTTGAGGCGGTCATGATTTACTCAGTCGCTGTCATCGCCTTCCCCGCTGCAATTAAGAAGAAGCTTATTGGAATTGTTGCAGGATTTGTGATCATTCAGGTAATCAATATCCTCCGCATTGCAGCCCTCGCATATTCAGGCATTTACTTCCAGAAGCTCTTTGAATACATCCATATCTATGTGGCGCAGGGCATGATGATCGCCATATCACTCGGAATCTTCTTCATGTACCTTTCCTATGCAGATGAACAAAAGACTGCATCAGCTTAAGCCCGGCTTATCAGCCCTGCTAATTTTTCTTGTCTCCTATCTCGTTTTCCTGCTTATGTGGCTGCAGGTCAAGGACATCTACGGCAATGGCATAACATATACCGCATCAAAGGCAGTGACAGCGATAAAAGAAGTGAGGCTCAGGGAGTTCAAACAGGAAGGCGATATATACAGTGCGGTTTTTATGCCGCTGCGGCATGGAACAGACATCCTTATAGAGATCCCTGTCAGGACATCCAATTACACATTCAATGCGCCTCTGACCCTTGCGATCCTCTCCGCCATGTTCATGTCCATCAGGAGAAGGCTGCGGGCGTATATTGAGGCAGCGCTTATGCTTATATTCATCCACATCCTTTATGTGTTCTCCCTTGAGGCTAAGGAGATAACAGACGTTTTTATGGAGATGGGGCTTTCTCAGCCCAATATACTAAAGACAGGCTTTTACCAGTTCCTCTGGAGTTTTACCGACAACATGGTGATAAGGTTTGAGCCCTTCCTTATAGGATTTTACATATACCTGCGGCACAGTGGATAATCTGTTATATTATTAAATGGGGATAGAAAAGATTTCTGTTTCAGAAAAGCCATCAGGCACCTCAAGGCATACTTTTTTTAGCGCCATACCTGCCGGCACATCACGCATTTATAACCTCTCAGGTTCATCCGTTGCGCTTTTTCTCAGTCTTCAGGACAAGCCTTTCCTTGCTATAGAAAGGACAGAGGATTTGGCCTCAAGGCTCTATGAGGATATAGTGTTCTTCAGGAAACTCCTGGCAGTTTCTGAGGCAGAGCAGCTTCTTTTTTTGCCTGAACCGAACGGACCCGAATCTTCAGGCAGGAGGGCAGGGGTTGTTTCAGGGATAATTGATGGCGTCTCTATTGTTACTTCTTTTAATGGGATGAACTCTCCTGTATGGACTCCGGATGACCTCAGAAGGGATACCCTCACTCTCGAGAGGGGTCATGAGACAGAGAGAGAGGCTGTTGAACATAATCTGCTCAGCCTCGGGCACAAAAGGACCTCATTAGTCGTGGAAAGAGGCGACTACTGCATGAAGGGGTGGCTGCTCGATATCTTCCCGTCAACCGGTGAGAATCCGGTGCGCATAGAGTTTTTTGGGGACGAAGTCGATAGCATAAGGTCTTTTGATATAGAGACGCAGAGGTCGATTAAAACCATAGATTCCGTCTCGATTCTGCCGGCATCTGAGCCTTCTGAGGGGGACAGGATTACGTCATTTTTAAAGGTAAATACTTTTAATATTGACATCCCTTCTGAAGCGGAGTTTGCGCCGGATGAGGTTGTCAGCCTTTCGAGGTTTAGCATTAGCGGCGAGGGGATTGATGCAGGCACGCTTTTGATCAGGGGGTGCGGGATATGCTATGACGAGAGGAAGTCTGTCAATGACCTTGTTCAGCCCCTGAGAAGCCTGAGCAGTGATAATAAGGTAATCATCGTCTCCCGGTCTTCAGGACAGGCTGAGAGACTAAGGGACATACTCTTTGACAACGGAATGGTTGTGCCTGTCCTCGATTCCGGGGAGGTTAAAGATTATTCAGGGAGCATAGTGATAACTACAGGCAGGCTGTCATCAGGCCTTTTCCTTCCCGGTCTCCTTTTGCTGACCGAGAGGGAGATATTCGGCGAAAGACCGGCCTATAAGCCGGTAAAGAAATCCAGGATATCAGGGCTCCTCACCTCAATAGATGATATAACCCCCGGGGATTTTATTGTCCATAAAGACCACGGCATCGGAAGGTTCCTGAATATACAGAAACAGATAATTGAAGGTTTTGAGAGCGACCTTGTTGTCCTCGAATATGCGGACAGCGCCAGATTATATATCCCCCTTTACAATATAGGGAAGATCAAGAAGTACCATGCTGAAGAAGGCGTGTTGCCTCATATCGACATGCTTGGCGGAAAGACCTGGCAGAGGAAAAAGGAAAAAGTCAAAAAGGCTGTCATGGAGATGGCGGAAAAACTCCTCAGCCTGTATGCAGAGCGTGAGGTTGTGAGTGGTTTCCCCTGCAGTCCGGATGTTGAGCTTCACAGGGAGTTTGACGGTTTTTTCCCGTACGAACCGACGCCGGACCAGCTTAAGACTATTGAAGAAATAAAGAGAGACATGGAAACAGAAAAGCCTATGGACAGGCTTCTGTGCGGCGATGTCGGCTATGGCAAGACAGAGGTGGCGATGCGGGCGGCATTTAAGGCTGTCTATGACGGCAGGCAGGTGGCAGTACTCGTGCCTACAACGATATTATGCGAGCAGCACTACCTGACGTTCAGGGACAGGTTTTCTGCATTCCCCGTGAAGATAGATTATCTGAGCAGGTTCAAATCCAAAAAAGAACAGGACTTGACGCTAAAGGCGCTTTCGAGAGGCGAGATAGATATAATTATAGGGACGCATGCACTCCTGAAAAAAGGGATAGCCTTCAGTAATCCGGGCCTCCTAATTTTTGATGAGGAACACAGGTTTGGTGTTGCCCAGAAGGAGAGGATAAAGGAGATTGCAAAGGGTCTGGATGTGCTCACAATGACAGCCACGCCGATACCGAGGACACTCCAGATGGCCCTGTCAGGCATAAGGGCGATGAGCGTTATAGAGACGCCGCCTGAAGAGAGGCTCTCTGTCCGTACCATCATCTCGGTATTCAATGAAGGTATTATCAGAGAGGCTGTTGAGAAGGAGCTTAAGCGCGGCGGTCAGGTGCTGTTTGTCCATAACTTCATCCATGATATAGAAAAAATGGCCGGCCTGTTGAAGAGGGTTGCACCTGAGGCTAAGATAGCGATAGGACATGGCCGGATGCCTGAGAAGATGCTTGAGGATGTAATGCTGAGGTTTATAAAAGGAGAGATAGATATCCTCCTTTCAACGACGATTATAGGTTCAGGCATAGACATTCCGGCTGCGAACACCATAATCATCAACAGGGCCGACAAGATGGGTCTCGCTGACCTCTACCAGTTGAGGGGCAGGGTCGGAAGGAGCAATCTGAGGGCATATGCATATTTCCTCATCCCCGGAGAGGATATAATAGGTGACGAGGCAAAGAAGAGGCTTCAGGCAATAAGGGAGCTCAGCTTTCTCGGCGCAGGCTTCAGGCTCGCAATGAAGGATATGGAGATAAGGGGCGCAGGCAACCTCCTCGGCCCCCAGCAGTCCGGTCACATCCATGCAGTAGGTTTTGACATGTATGTAGAGATGCTCGAGAAGACTGTTGCTGAACTTAAGGGCATAGAGACGAGGGAAGAGCCGGAGCCGTCAATAAACCTCAGGGTCTCGGCCTTAATACCTGAGGGGTATATCGAGGATATCACACTCAGGCTGAGCATCTACAGGCGTATTGCAGGCTCAGGGAGCGAGGACGGGATTAATGATATTGAATCAGAAATGAGAGACCGTTTCGGCAGTCTCCCTGAAGAGGTCGAGAGACTTCTCAAGGTCATGAAACTGAAGATTATGGCAAAGAGGCTTTTGATTACAGGGATATCAGAATCGGACAGTAAGGTTAGATTTATTTTTTCTGAAGATACGCCGGTGAAGGCTGAGAGCATTTTCGGACTGCAGAAGGTATGTAAGGATATACAATTCCAGAAGGACGGTTTTGAGGTTAAGGTTAAAGGCATTGCCGATGGAGGCGATGTCTTGTCGCTCGTGCATAATATGCTTCTGGAGCTGTCTAAGACTGGTAGATAGAAAAAATTCTTCTTTACATGCTTGAGCGTTTCTGATAGTTTTATTTGTAACATTAAAATGATGAGAATCTCTATTAAATCTTTGTTGTTTGGTTTTATAGCTATAACTTCTGTCATCGGGTGTTCTACCATGAACACTGAGGATAAGGTCCAGAAGGCGACATCCCATTTCCAGCTCGGCGTCTCTTATCTCAATGACAATAACATCCAGCCTGCATTTGTGGAGTTTCAGAAGGCGCTTGAACTCAACCCGGAAGACAAAGAGGTTCTTAATGCGATTGGTGTGATATATCTCTTAAAACTCGAGGACTATCAAAGGGCAGTCGAACACTTTAAGAGGGCGCTTTCAGTAGACAGAAGCTTTTCAGAGGCGTCCAACAATATGGGGCTTGCCTATGAGAAGATGGGGATGTTCAAAGAGGCGGTTGACGCTTATAAGGCTGCGCTGACAAACCCTCTTTACAGGAATGCTGAAAAGGCCTTGAACAACCTCGGCAGGTCGTATTACAGGCTCGGCAGGTTTGACGACGCAATTGATGCGTATAAGGAATCCATAAGAAGGTTCTCTAACTTCCATCTGCCGTATTATGGTTTAGCCCTGAGCTATAATGCCAAAGGCATTCGGGACGATGCTGCAAATGCATTGAAAAAGGCCGTTGAATATGACCCCCTGTTCAGGGGAGACAGGAAGATGGCCGTCAGGGATATGAGTGAAAGAAAGCTGATTGTGAAGGGTGATGAAGAAAAAGACCTTGAGGTTCTTTTGAAGATAATGAACTACTGACATACCAAGCCTGTCCAAAGTAAAGATGACAGAAGGGCTTAAAACCTCAACTGCCTCCGCAGGTCTCCCTGATAAACTAATCAGGACTGTTTTTATGATATACTTTAACATGTCATGTCTCAGGTTTTTTACATCAGGGGAATCTCATGGAAGGGCGCTCACAGGGATTATTGAGGGCATACCTGCGAATCTCCCTCTGTCTTCAGCCGATATAGATATTGACTTAGGGAGGAGGCAGTCCGGCTTCGGCAGGGGCGGGAGGATGAAGATAGAGTCCGACCACGCCGAGATTATCTCCGGCGTCAGGTGGGGGAAGACCATCGGCTCTCCGATAACCCTTCTGATAGAAAACAGGGACTATAAGAACTGGCATGAAGGCATGTCTCCTGATATACTGCATGACGGCTCAATCCCCCCTGTTACAAGGCCGAGGCCCGGGCATGCAGACCTTGCCGGCGCACTGAAATATAATCAGCACGACATCCGGAATATCCTTGAGCGTTCGAGCGCGCGTGAAACTGCAGCGAGGGTTGCCCTTGGTGCAATTGCCAAAAGGTTCCTTTCAGAGTTCGGGGTAAAAGTTGGGAGTTATGTGGTACAGATAGGAAAAGTTCAAAGTTCAAAGTTCAAAGTTCAAAGTTCAGAAAAAGAGCTTCTGGAGACTTTCATTAAGGCTGAAGGCTCGGCTGTGAGATGCCCTGATGAAGAGGCAACAAAGAAGATGGTCTCAGCTATTGAAAATGCGATAAAAGACGGCAATTCGCTTGGAGGCATATTCGAGGTCTTTGTGACAGGGGTTCCTGTCGGCCTTGGAAGCCACATCCAGTGGGACAGGAAGCTCGATGGAAGACTTGCTCATTCTATGATGTCCATTCAGGCGATCAAGGGAGTCGAGATAGGGTCAGGGTTTGAGATGGCAGGAAGACCCGGTTCAGAGGTGATGGACGAGATATTTTATTCACCCCCTCCCTCACCCTCCCCCCTCGAGGGGGAGGGAAGGGTGGGGGGGCTTCACGGTTTTTACAGGAAGACAAACAACGCCGGAGGCATTGAGGGCGGGATGACGAATGGGATGCCAATAATCGTGAGGGCTGCTATGAAGCCGATGCCGACATTAAGAAAGCCTTTGAACTCTGTTGATATCATAACAAAGAAGCCTTTTGAGGCAGCGTATGAGCGTTCTGATACGTGTGCTGTGCCTGCAGCATCGGTGGTTGGAGAGGCGATGACAGCGCTGATTATTGCAGATGCATTTCTCGACAAATTCAGCGGTGACAGCATGGAAGAAGTGAAGCGCAGCCATAGTTCCTACCTTGAATACCTAAGGAACTTCTGACTTGAAGAATATCGTCCTCACCGGCTTCATGGGAACAGGAAAGACAGAAGTAGGCAGGGAGCTTTCAAACATGCTCGGCTGGGAGCTCATTGATGTTGATGAGGAGATAGTCAAATCTAAAAAAATGTCAATCAATGATTTGTTCAGTCAACTCGGAGAGCCTGTTTTTCGCGATATAGAGACAGACATGATCAGGGCAGTCGCTGCCCATAAAAAATCAATAATCTCGACAGGCGGCGGCGCTGTCCTGAGACAGGAAAATATTGATGTTTTGAGGGAGTCCGGCATTATCGTATGTCTCACTGCATCTCCCGAGACAATTTTAAAGAGGACAGGCAGCAATGACGAGAGGCCTCTTCTCAAGGCAGAAAACCAGCTCGAAAAAATCAAAGAGCTGCTCGATTTCAGGAAATCTTTCTATAAAAAAGCGGATATTGTAATAGACACTGAACCAAAATCCCCGCGGCTGATAGCAGAGGAGATAATAGAGAGAGTTAAATGGCAGAGTTAAAGGTTGAACTCGGAGAGAGAAGCTATCGCATTGTTATAGGCTCAGATATCCTCGACAAAATCGGCGAACAGGCAAAAGGTCTTGGGTTCAGCCGCCGCATTGGCCTGATTAGCAATCCGACTGTCTATGGTCTATACGGCAAGGCGGTCGAGGATTCCCTGAAATATGCGGGTTTCAATGTTATTACAGTCCTCATCCCTGACGGTGAGGAATACAAGAACCTGACATGGGCCTCGAATATTTATGGCGAGCTTCTCAAACTCCGGCTCGACAGGGCATCAGCGCTGATAGCCCTCGGAGGAGGTGTCATAGGCGATATCACTGGTTTTGTGGCTTCAACCTATATGAGGGGCATATCATTTGTTCAAGTCCCGACAACCCTCCTCGCACAGGTCGACAGCTCTGTCGGAGGCAAGACAGGCGTCAATCATCCGCTCGGAAAGAATATGATAGGCACATTCTATCAGCCCGGGCTTGTATGGGCAGATATCGATACCCTAAAAACCCTCCCGAGGAGAGAACTCCTTGCAGGCATGGCTGAGGTTATCAAATACGGCGTGATATGGGATAGGGAGCTTTTCGAATTCCTCGAAAAGAACATGGATTCTATCTTGACCCTTGCCCCTTTACCCTTGATTCATATAATCAAGCGGTCATGCGAGATAAAGGCCGAGGTTGTGTCAAAGGATGAAAGAGAGACAGGCCTCCGTGCAATATTGAACTTCGGCCACACTATCGGGCATGCAGTCGAGACTGTTACCGGCTATACTGCTTATCTCCACGGAGAGGCTGTTGCCATCGGCATGAATATCGAGGCAAGGCTATCAGCGCTGCTTAATCTGCTTAGCAGTGCAGACGTTGACCGCATCAAATCCCTGCTCACCTTGTATGGTCTTCCATACGAACTGCCGGTCGGAATCGGCAAAGACAACATGCTTTCAGCAATGAAGATAGACAAGAAGGCGCTTGCCGGAGAGATGAGGTTTGTGCTTCCTGAGAAGATCGGCTCCGTTAAGCTCGAAAAGGTGAGCGCAGACAAAGTCAGTGAAGTCTTAAGGTAAAAACGGTGATTGCCGGACTCAGAGATAAGGTATTAGACGGCAAGAGGCTCTCCAGAGACGAGGCATTCTCTCTCACATCTGTTCGAGGTGCTGAGCTCTTTGAACTTTTTTCTGCTGCAAGCAGGATACGTGAGGAGTTCAGGGGCAACGGCGTTGACCTCTGCTCAATAGTGAACGCAAAATCCGGCGAATGCCCTGAAGACTGTTCCTACTGCTCACAGTCAGCAATTAGCAAGGCAGACGTCCCTGTCTATCCGCTCGTGAAAGAAGATGTGGTAATGGAGAAAGTCATGGAAGCAAAGGATGCCGGGGTTAAGCGTTTTTGTATTGTTACAAGCGGAAGAAAGGTTAACAGGGAAGAGCTCAGGGAAATAGCATCAATGGTTGGAAAGATAAGAGAAGCAGGGCTTCTTCCTTGTGCAACACTTGGTCTTTTAGATAAAGAAGAACTATTATTACTTCAAGACAGCGGACTTGAGAGGTACCATCATAACCTTGAAACATCAGAGAGATTCTTCACTGAGGTCTGCAGAACCCATACCTATAAGGATAAACTAAATACTATTAATGCAGCAAAGTCTTCCGGCCTTTCACTATGCTCCGGCGGTATCTTCGGAATTGGAGAGGAATGGCAGGACAGGATAGAGATGGCCTTTGCCCTGAAGGAGATAAACCCTGATTCCATACCCATAAATTTCCTGATAGCGATTCAGGGTACGCCGCTTGAGGACATGGACCTGCTTGACCCTCTTGAGGCATTGAAGATCGTGAGCATTTACAGGTTCATCCTGCCTGATAAGGAGATAAGGATATGCGGAGGGAGGAGGCAGGTCCTCAGGGAATTTAATTCCATGGTCTTCATGTCAGGAGCGGATTCACTTCTTACAGGGAACTATCTGACAACAATGGGCGTGACCTTTGAGGATGACTTGAGGTTGATAAGGGATTATGGACTTGAGGTTGGGTAAACAAATTAAGAGGTGAAACTATGTTAAAATTTCAGTTGAGCGGAGGTGTTTATGGAAATATCGGTAAGACTCGAAATTTTTAAAGAAGGTGATGTGTACGTAGCCTTATCACCTGACCTCAATGTTT
>CAKKPH010000077.1 GCA_919901585.1 Thermodesulfovibrionales bacterium
TGTTAATCTCCATCATCTTGCGCTCTGTAAGTGTCCCGAAATTTCCGGCAGCATAATATTTATCTGAGAGCCCGGGAAATTGGTGAGTTTTGTTTCCTTTTCTTTGCCCCATGACCAATCAGGTATTATGGAGAGCCTTGCGGTTCCTGAGCGGATGGAGAGCCTGCCGTTCCATTGATTGACGAATCGTCTTACAGCAGCCAGTCCGTGCCCCCTTCCCTCTTCTGCATATCGTGAGGCTCCATGAAGCAGCGCTTTCTCTGTAGCCTGAAGGTCGTTTTTAAATGAAAATCTCTCCGACAATGATTTTCTGAAGCCTATGCCAATATCCATAACAGCAATCTTGACTATATTTTTATCCAAATTCTGGAAATGGTATTTCTGTATCCCTACAAACCCCTTGTTTTCGCTGTGTTCAATGATATTCTGGCAGACCTCTGAAAGGGCAACTATGAAGCCGCTTATTGTCCGATCTTCATAATGGAGATGTTTTTTTAGTATTGCATTGGCACGTTCTTTAACTCTTCTAACAATAAAATGTATGTCGTCTGATTTTTCTATGGGCGTAATCTCAAGCAGGACATCAGAATAAGCGCTCCTGCGATACTTCCCCGATATTTGATGCTTTAAAGGCTCAAGGTTGTAATATTCACCTGCAAACTTAAAAAAGTCCATCCTTTCGAGATATTTAATGACCTCTTCCGAATGAGGGAGACAGAGGGTCTTTTTGACGCCTTGCTCTTTTAATATCTCTCCGATTTCAAGGATGCCAACCATTCCAAAAGGGTCGATAAAAGCCGCATCTCTGAGGTCTATCGCAGGGGATTGATCAAAGTCATTTATAATCTGCTCAAAGGTCTCTTCAGTTAGCTGGGTCATTAAGGTAATGTTTTTTTTATCAGGACTGTTTTGCAAAAATACTCAACTGCCGGTATGCTTCGTTCTGCTCGCAAGCCCTTTTCCAGCCGCACCCTTTACAGTACTTCGCATACCACATATTGAATACCCCCTGAAGCCTGTCCCTGATCATGTCCCATTCTACCACTGTGTCAGGTGCAACATTCAGGAGTCTTAATGCCGCTTCATCCATATCCCTTATCTCATTATCGGCAGTCTCGCTGTATCTGCACAGGGCATCCTTGAGATGCGGACAGCTTCCGCAGACATCATCAGCGCCCCGGCAAACGCTTACTCTCTCCTGATTAACTGTCTCAATCACATCCCTGAGATTCCTGACGAAAGAGGCATCGTAACCCTCCCCATCAAAAAAATGCAGGCATATTAAATGGTGACCTCTCAGGCTCGGCATGCGGTTAACCGACACAAACCCACGGTCGCTCCGGGAACTCCCTCAATCTTTGATCTCTCCTTCAATAATAAATCAGGCTGGTACCTTATGGAAATAATAGCATGTTTTGTTTATCATATAGAAATGGCGACTGTTTATTTCGCATCAGCAAGGTCCACCAAATGGAAGTACGATGACAGCATGCCGGGGAAGCTTGAAAGGCTGCTGAGGGAGACTGGCCTCTCAAATTACTTCAGTCCAAAGGAATGGGTTGCTGTAAAGACACACTTCGGTTCTGAAGGGGTTCACAGGGTCGTGAGGCCTGTATTCCTAAGAAAGGTCGTCGAGGGTCTTAAGGCTATTGGGGCAAAGCCATTCGTGACTGATACCGTAAGGATAAAGGGCCTTGACTACCTCGAGGTTGCGAACCAGAACGGCATAAACCATCTCTCTGTCGGAGCGCCTGTGGTTATAGCAGACGGCCTCTATGGAAAAGACAATATTCTGGTAAAGGCCGGAGATATCCTCGGAG
>CAKKPH010000078.1 GCA_919901585.1 Thermodesulfovibrionales bacterium
TTTGAGGACTATGTCGTCGGGAGCTCAAAAGGCGGAAAGATACTGCGGGCCTACAGCCTGAAAGACGGCTCAAAGGTCTTTGAGTATCCGATCGAGAGCATGCCTCACCTTTTTTCAGCCTCGTATTGGTATAGTAAAGGCTCCTTCTACTTTGCGGCCCCGCATACAAAGGCGTCTTATGTGAGCGTCTGGAAGATGTATAACTGGGGCTTTGAGAAAAAGATCGATATCGGAGGAGAGGGGTTCCTGGTGCGGACAAATGCGAACACGCCGTATCTCTGGGTCGACAATGGGACGGACGAACTTGTGCTTATTGATAAAAGAGACCTTACAATAAAAAAGATAACCCCTGTAAAAGGCAAGAAGGTCACACACACCGAGATATCGGCAGATGGAAGGATTGCATATATCAGCATCTATGACAGCGACGGTTTCCTTATGCTCTACGATGCGGCGACCCTGAAGGAGCTGAAGAGGATACCTGCAAGACTTCTTGCAGGCAAATACAATTTCGTGAACAAGAGCAGGAAGTTTGACATTGCCCAGCTCGGGAATGAGGTATTCAGGCTAAAGTGCTGGGGCTGCCACCATCAGACCAGGGAGGCCTTCGGCCCCTCATTCCAATGGATAATAAAGAACAGGGATGAGGCGCTTATAAAGGCGTATATCCTCGACCCTGCAGGCACCCACAAGGCCCTTGGTTTCGAAAGGAGCGTAATGCCGCGGCTCGGATTGCAGGAGAGAGAGGTCCAGGCCATTATGAGCTTCATAAAGGAGTATGCAAATGCTCAGGATAACTGAATATATAAGAGAGGCCTTGCAGGGGAAAGAGGCCGCCGTACAGCAGAAGGGAGTAACGCTGATATGGAACCTCACAAATATCTGCAACCTCCGATGCAGTCACTGTTATTCCTCAGCGAACCAAACCACTGAAGGTATGCTCGATATGGAGACTATCCTGAACGTCATCCCCGAGCTCAAAAAAGCGGGCGTTGTCTTCGCCATACTCTCCGGGGGCGAGCCTCTTTTGAGGGAAAATATATTCGAGATTTCCTCTGCCTTAAAAGAGAACGGGATCAAGACATACCTCTCGACAAACGGACTTCTCATAAACGAGCAGAACATAGACGTCATAAAGAAGCATTTTGAATATGTAGGCATCAGCATAGACGGAGAGCCGCATATCCATGATGAGTTCAGGGGAAGAAACGGCTCTTTCGCTGCATCCATGAAGGCAATAAGGCTATGCCTGAATCACGGCATAAGGGTCGGCCTCAGGTTCACCCTTACCAAAATGACATATGCCAGTCTTCCTTTTATTTTTAGACTCGTCGAGGATGAGCGTATCCCCAAGCTTTACATATCCCATCTCGTTTACTCCGGCAGGGCAGATGCAATTACTGACATAGAAAAGAGAGAATACCTCTCGGCAGTGCAGTTTATCCTGAACAAGGCCTTTTATTATGTTGAAAACAACCTGCCGGTCGATATAGTGACAGGGAACAATGAGGCCGATGCAGTGCTGCTGATAAGGGAATTTGACAACAGATACCCGGAGATGTCCGGAAGGCTCGAAGGACGTCTCAGAAAATGGGGCGGGAATCAGGCCGGAGTCAGGCTTGTGAATATTGACTTCAGGGGCAACGTAAAGCCGGACCCGTTCTTTTCTCATCCAATAGGTAATATCAAAGACAATGGTTTTGGTCAGATATGGAATTCCAACGGCATACTTTCGGCCCTCAGGGAAAGGCCCAGAAAGATAAAAGGCAAGTGCAGCGAATGCGTCTACCTTGATATATGCAACGGGAATTCACGCGCCAGGTCGTTTGCCGTACACGAAGATTACCTGATGGAGGACCCGGCATGCTACATATAATTATTACCTTGTTTTGCATACTGTTCCCCTTTACCTGTTCTTTTGCTGAAAAGCTTTATGTCGTCGAGCGTGAAAGGGAAGGGCTTTCAGTAATAGAGGACTTTAAACATACAAAAATGATAAACGGCCTGGGCAACATGAACCATGCAACAGTCAAGGTGCATGGAGGGTTTGCCTATGTGATAAGCCGGGACGGATTCCTGTCAAAGATAGATATTCAGACCGACAGTCTCCTCAAGAAGGTCAAGGTCGGGAAGAGCGGAATAGGTTTTACCTTTGTGAGGGAATTCATAGCGGTCGCAAACTATGACCCGCAGGATGTGGTGATACTCGACAACGAACTTAATGTCGTCAAAAAGATAGATACGGGTTCGAGAAATGTCGGGATAAAGGCTAATGACAGATTTCTTGTATTCTCGCTTATGGACAAGGACGAGATATGGGTCCTTGACGCCGAAAAAGGCTTTGAGGTGCACAAGGTCTTTACTAAAGTCGGAGCCATGCCCTTTGATGCGCTTCTGGCAGATGAGGTTTATATCGCAGGCTTCTTTGCAGAGAGCAGTGTCGGGATGCTCAATCTCAAGAGCATGGAATATGCTAAAAAAGACTTCAGGAAAGGTGATGGAGAGACAGTCTTTAAGATACCTCACTTCGGGACCTGGGGCATACATCTGGACAAGGCCTTTATACCTGCTGTTGGGGAAAGGAAGATACATGTCCTCGACTTTAAGAGCTTCAAATATGTAGGCCATATTGAGCTGATAGGGCTCCCTGTCTTTGTGGTCGTCTCGCCTGACGGCAGATATCTGGCTGTAAATTACAGCGGCGACAAGGACGATTATGTCTCTGTGGTAGACCCGGTTAAGAGGCATTTATTAAAGGATATCAAGGCCGGTAGGCGCATAATGCACCTCAGGCCGTCCACAGACGGCTCCTTGCTCTATGTCTCATCTTATTTCGAGAGCAGGCTTAAGGCCCTTGGGGCCGGTGACTGGAACATTTCCGGAGGGATAGACGTGCCCACACCCTCAGGCATTATCATAGTCCGCTAAAAAGGAGGGGTTCTGATATGATC
>CAKKPH010000079.1 GCA_919901585.1 Thermodesulfovibrionales bacterium
TGTCCCTCATAAGAAAATCGAGCTTAAGAAAACCGGCCACAAAAAGCCCGAAGATAATAACGATTATCCCCCCTACTATCCTTATCATTTCCTGGTAATCGAACAGGAACCTGCCTACAACAGAGGAAGATGCGCCGAGCGCAATAAAGACAGCAGAAAAGCCGGATACAAAGGCAAGAGAATTGGTTATTGTGAGATAGCGTATCCTCTTCTTATCAACATCGCCTGTAAGGTCCTCAAATGATACGCCTGTAATAAAAGAGACATAAGACGGCACAAGAGGCAGAACACAGGGTGAGAGAAAAGACAAAACCCCTGCAAGAAATGCAAATGGAAACGATACATCATTCATCAATCATTCTCCTTATGAGCTGACAGCTATTAGCTATTTTAATGTCTCGCGCAGTCAGAAGTATCGCCCTTTATCTTCTCAACAGCATGGGCGATTACTCCCAGAATCACATCGAGGTTTTCTTTCACAGCCTTCGGGCTTCCCGGGAGGTTAATTATCAACGTCTGCCCTCTCACCCCTGCAATAGCCCTCGAGAGCATTGACCTCGGCGTTTTCTTCATGCCTTCTGCCCGCATCACCTCAGCAATACCGGGTATCTCCCTGTCTATTACCTCGAGCGTCGCATCCGGAGTAACATCCCGCGGACTCAGGCCTGTGCCGCCGGTGGTAAGTATTAAATCAACCCTTCCCGAATAATCAACCAACTTATCCTTTATTAATTCCTTCTCATCCGGCAGTATCTCAGAATATCTGACCTCAGCACCAATGCGATGAAGCATATCAGCAATCACAGGCCCGCTAACATCTTCCCTTTCGCCCCGTGAACCCTTATCGCTCAACGTCAATACAGCAACAGTGATCATTTATAAAAGTGGGAATTAAGAAGTGGGAATTAAGAAGTCCTTTTTAAATTCTTTACTTCTCATTTCTCACTTCTCATTTCTATATTGTCCCCTTTCTTCACCTTGCCGCCTTTGAGGACTCTCACAAATATTCCTTCTTTAGGCATGACGCAGTCGCCTGCCTGATAATATATTGCACATCTTGTGTGGCATTCCTTGCCTATTTGGCTCACCTCTACTTCGACACCGTCACCAATAGACATCCGTGTGCCGACAGGCATACTCACAAGGTCGATACCTTCAGTAGTAATATTCTCTGCAAAGTCTCCTGCCTTTACATTGAGTCCCATCTTTATCATCTTCTCGATGCTCTCCTGCGCGAGGAGGCTCACCTGCCTGTGCCATTCAGAAGATGCATGGGCATCACCCTCAATGCCATATTCTGTCCTTAAAACAACCTCATCAACAGGCTTCTTCCTGACACCTTTTTTCTCGCTGATATTGATAGAAACGATTTTCCCGCGCATTATCGAAGATACCATAAAGCAGGCTTTTTTAACAAGGCAGGGGTCAGATTAAAGAGATAATTCGCATGGTACCGCCCGCACGGAATCGCTTACTCACCAGACTTACTAACACGGTCATAAGTAATGCGACACAAATTGTCATTCACGGGGAGGTGACTACTTATGGCCGTAAAAGCAGTTGAAATGGTACGTAAAATCAGGAACAAGCATTATGAGGACACGAAATGTCTTTCAGTTGATGAACAGATTCAGCTTATAAGGGGAAAATCTACGAAACTGAAGGAACGACTTAAAAAGCGTCAGCGTTCAACTACAGATAACACCCGGCATTGCGCCCAATGAGGGGAAGTTGCGAAAATAGCCCATGTCACAGCGTTTACAAAAGCAAAAAAGCTTTAAATTCTTTTAATTGACAACTTCCCTTCAATACGATTTATTAGACCTCTCAATTTTATTGTGTTTCAAGATGAAAGTGGTTTTACCATGCATCCTCGGTTGGGCAGAGGATGGGCACGTATTGGCACAAGGATACGAATTAT
>CAKKPH010000080.1 GCA_919901585.1 Thermodesulfovibrionales bacterium
CTTATGAGTCACAGTAAGAGGCCCGCCATTCTTTAGTTGCTCCAGAAAAAGCGGCAGTACACTTCCCCTGCTTCCAAGCACATTGCCGAAACGGACAGAGATAAAGTCGGTCGTAGATGGGAAGCTGGCAGGCTGACTGCTGACTGCTGACCGCTGACCGCTGACTGTATCAAAAGACTGACAGATATATTCAGCCATTCTTTTTGTGGCTCCCATTATGCTTGTCGGCATTACAGCCTTGTCTGTCGAGATCATGATGAACTTTTCAACGCCATTCTCAGAGGCGGCCTTTGCGATATTATATGTACCGAAGATATTTGTTGTTACAGCCTCGGCAGGGTTATGCTCCATCATCGGAACATGTTTATACGCTGCTGCATGGAATACTATTTGGGGGTTAAATCTCTCAAAAATCGTGTCTATCCTGCCCTTATCTCTGATGTCTCCGACTACTGAGAAGACCCTTTCTGACCCGGACTCGTACAAATAGGGAAATTTCCGTTTTAATTTAAAAACCATATCATGCAGCTCGGTCTCGTCAATATCAAAAAGGATAATCTTCTTTGGGTTGAATGCGCAGACCTGTATTGTTATCTCAGACCCTATGGACCCTCCTGCGCCAGTAACAAGAATTACTTTATCTCTCAGGAATTTCTCTATCTCTCCAAAATCTATATCTACAGTCTGTCGTCCTATGATATCTTCAATACTTATATCCTCAAGGTTTTTAAGGTTTACATCAGGTTTATGGAAATCATAAATCCTGGGTACAATCTTGATTGTCCCAACCTTTGCAGTCTTGGCTGTTTCATAAAAATCCTTGAGGAGCTTATGGTTTAAGGCAGGTATCGCAATAATTATAGCTTCAACACTGTATTTCCTGATCGAATCCTGCAATTTGTCTGTTGAACCGATAACCTTTATACCATGAATATACGCTCCAATCTTTCTTATGTCATCATCCAAAAACCCTATTGGATAAAAGTCAGTGAAATTATGCCTTGCTATGTCCCTCAGTATCATTTCTCCGGTGTTCCCTGCACCGATGATAATGGTCCTCTTGCCAATTTTGGTGAATCTCTTTTTGAGGACAATCTCGAGAAAAACCCTTTTTGAGATTCTCAGACCTGAAAGCAGGACAAGAGACATAGTCCAGTCAATGAGGAAGACGCTTCTTGGGAAACCTGTGGAAAAATTGAAGGATAAGAAGCCGGGAAGATAAGAAGTTATAGCAGGGGGAAAAGGGATAAGGATCAAGAGCATCAGCAATGACTCTGAAACAGCCAATGCCAATACAATATTCTGGAGGTCACTAAGCCCTACATACCTCCATGTAATTTTATACATCCTGAAGAGGGCAAACGCGCTCAGCTTCAGGACAAGGAATAGGGGCAATACCCTTGTGATCAGCCCCTCATATTCGTAGGGTAGTTTAAAGTCAAAGCGGAGGAGAAAGGAGAGATAAAGGGATGAGGCGATTATTATCGTGTCAGTAACGAAGAAAAAAAGGAACCGCTTTAAGGAAGAGACGGTAAAGAGCCTTCTTAATAACAC
>CAKKPH010000081.1 GCA_919901585.1 Thermodesulfovibrionales bacterium
TCGCAAGACCTATAGGCACTGTGGCTGCACGGAGTACGTCTATGAGTTCGCGGTCGAATGTGTAGGGTGCGTAATTAACAACACAAAGGACGCCTATTATCTTTCCCTTTGCCCTTAACGGCAGCCCGGCGTAAAATTCTACGCTCGCCTTTCTGAAGGACTCACGGAATCTTGTATCCTCTGATGCATTTTCGAGTATGATAACTTCCTTCCCATATTCAGCTATGCTCCCGCATATACACTCGCCGACCCTCAGCTTATGTTCGGTGAGGTCCCTTACAACCTCTTCAGACACGTTCTTTGAAGCCACAGGTATCATCTCAAGGGTTAAATCATTGATTATATAGATGATGCCGCCATCTATGCCCATGAAATTTATTATCTTTTCGAGGACATTATCGAGGATAGTCTTGAGGTCGAGGGACTTGCCTACAGTAAGGGCGATCTCGTAGAGGACAGATAGTTTCTTGTTCTGCAACTCCATTTTATGGAACACTCCAAGGTTATTGTCATCCCAGCTTTTTGATGATATCATTTCCCATACCTTTTTTTCAAAGTCTTCTTTATGGCCGGCTAATTCAATTAAACCGTTTTCAAGATAAAAACATGCGCCTATTATTTATTAGACTCTTAACGACCTCAAACCTGCATCACAAAATAAGTACCGCTCAGGGCAATAATAAACCCTGCCAGCCTGAGCAGTCTTGCACCTGAGGTATTATGGACAGCAAGGTATCCTGTTACAGCACCTACTATATGGAGGCCTGCAGTAGCAAGAGAAAACCCCACGGCATACAGGGCCGGCTCTGCCAAACGGGGCATCTCTGTCCCATGGGCATGACCATGGAATATAGCAAAAATACCGACAAAGACCATGGCAAGCGCAACAGGCAGCCTTTTTGCTGCTGCAAGTGCTATCCCAAGGGCCAGGACAGAAACAGCAATCCCGTACTCGACAAGCGGCAATGAGATGCCTTTCAAGCCAAGCATGCCTCCCAAGACCATGACTATCACGAATGTTGAAGGCACAGTCCAGATTGCACTTCCGCCTATTTGAGCGCTGAGCAATCCCACAGTCACCATAGCGATCAGATGGTCAGGCCCGAAGACAGGATGTCTCAGTCCTGAAATAAAACCATTGTCGCCGGTGTTCCCATGGGCATGTGCCAAGGCAGGCAACATGGCAATACCTATAACCAAAAGGGATAAGATAGCCGCTGTCCGCGTCTCAGTTTTTCTCATGATCTGTCCCTCCTCATATTGTTATCCTCAATTGAAACACTATTTGTTGCTGACAAAGCCAAATTCTCCGGTCTTTAAGTAATGACCTGCAAGATCTCCCTTTATTGAACTTATGTCAGACCGGCTCTTTATAAGGTGCGTCAGGACACCGCCATATCTCACATCGCCTACGAGCAAGGCACCCACCAGTTTGTCTTCACTAAAAACAAGCTTCCTGTATAGCCCTTTTTTCTGAAAGGTCTCGACTTCCATGCCCTCACTGCCTTTGCTGAGACCCATCGCCATCAAAGGAAGACCTGACAGTTCTATCGAATTCATGCTCATCCCGCCATTATACATGCGGTTCACCCCTGCCATGTTATACCCGGCAATCCGTCCCTGTTCACAGGCAAGAGGCGCTATAGCTATTACACTGTTCCTCCTGTTAACCAGATCCCACGCCTCTGCAGAATCTCCTGCACTATATACATCACCGATGTTTGTCTTCATTTGCCTGTCAACAATAATACCCCTGTTGAGTGAAATACCGCTGTCTTTAATGAATTCAACGTTAGGCCTAACACCCTTTGCCACCACAACAATCCCGCACTCTATCTTCTTGCCGGTGTCGAGCACGACTTCAGAGACCTCGCCTCCGGAGCCTGAATGGACTTCTGTTACGCTATGGCCGGTCATAAGCCTGATACCGCTCGAAATCAAATGCCTGTTCATGATCTTGCCGGAAGCCTCATCAAGTATGAGAGACAGGACCCTCGGGCTGCTGATGACGACCGAAACATCAAGGCCATTGGCCTTTAAGCCCTCTGCAGCCTTCATGCCTATAAGGCCTCCACCCAATACAACCGCCTTCCTCTTCTTCCTTATTGTCTCCCTGAGTTTTTTTGCATCATTCCATGTAGTGAATGTGAATACGTTTTTCGCATCTATCCCTGCTGCTTTTTGGAGAGAGGGCCTGCCTCCTGTACTGATAAGCAGCCTGTCGTAATCAATGTCCTCGCCACGTTCGAGCTGAACAGTTTTCAGTTTTGTATCAATACCAACCACCTTTTCCCCAAGCCTCAGCTCCACATTATTTTTGCTGTAAAAGCTGCGATCCCTGTAATACATGTCAGCCGCCCTTATA
Organism: Thermodesulfovibrionales bacterium; assembly: GCA_919901585.1. Lineage (GTDB taxonomy): Bacteria > Nitrospirota > Thermodesulfovibrionia > Thermodesulfovibrionales > UBA9159 > CAKKPH01. The sequence continues at coordinate 2,366 of CAKKPH010000081.1, forward strand.
CGCCCTGCAAGAAAGTACGATATCAAAGGCCGCGAATACGCCCTGTAATTCTCAGAGGAAATAACAACAACCTCACCCTTGCTGTCAACCTCCCTGATTGATGCAACCGCAGAAGTGCCTGCATAGGAATTGCCGATAATCACATATCTCATGGCGTTACCCTGAAGCAGGTACCACGCCGGAGATAAACCGTTCTGCTGATTCCCTCCGTGTCATGCTGCTGTATTCACGCGTATCAGCATGACCGAGAACCCCTGCTGCGCAGGCTGCAACACAAGGGGCTGTCCCCATGTCAGGGCATCCCTCGCATTTCCTCGCAATATGGTCTTCCACGTCTCTCTCGATAGCTCCGAACGGGCAGTTCATTATGCACATCCAGCAACCGACGCACCTCTCATAGTCTGTCAGAACAAGACCGTTTTCATCCTGCTTCCTGCAGCCTGTCATGCAGGCTGTCACACATGGAGCATCATTGCAGTTACGGCATATTACAGGGTAAAAAAACTGTCCTGCCCTGATTATTTTGATCAGGGCAGTCTTTCTTTTGTTTTTATTCCTGCCCCTGTTGATCTTTTCCTCGCAAGCCTCAACACATCTGTTACATCCGTCGCATAGGCCAGGCTGCAGAACAACCTTCCTGTTTTTCAGCGCCTTGCTCAATCTGTAAGAGACCTCTCTATTTGAGCGACTCAAGATAAGCAGCAAGGTCAAGGAGCATCTTGTCGGTCAGCTTATCAAATTTAGGCATGTCTGGCTGCTTTGAGTGTTGCGAAGCAGGGTCAACAAGGTGCCTGACCTGCCATTTAATGTCCCTGTTTTTTGCACCTTCCTTTGAAAGGTCCGGGCCTGTATTACCGCCTTTACCGTTGATTTTGTGACAGTAACTGCATTTCAGTTTGTCATAGAGGAGCTTCCCGTTCCGCACATTCCCTGCCTTCTCATTTTTTGACCATCCAATGCCTGATCCAAAAAAGAGAACCGCAAATGAAACCAGCACTGCCGAAAATATTCTCTGCTTAATTCTCATCACAACCTCCTTATGTTATATTTATACATAGCGACATAAATACTTGCGCATGTCAATTTTAAAGATGCCCATTTTAAGCCATGTTACATAGCGTACATGAGCAAAAACTAATGTTGTTGTGTATAAATAAAACCTACTCCATATTGGGGCGGAGACTGCAAGAGATAGCATAGGCCTGCTTCTCTTCTTCCGCTGCTTCCCTTAATCTGCCCATTTTTTTATAAAGACCGGCAAGACGGGTATGGATCTCCGGATAATCAGCCCTTATTGCAAGTGCCTTCTTAAAAAAACCGGCAGCAAGCTTGTTTTTCCCCATCTCGTTATAAATATCACCAATGGCTATGTAATTATCAACATCTCCTGGCGTTATAATAATTAGTTTTTTATAAACTCTTATCGCTTCGGAGAGCCTGTTGTTTTTTCTGTACAGGTTGGCGAGGTTAGTTAAAGCAGGGGCATAATCTCCCTTTATGCTTAGTGCCTTTCTGAAAGATGATTCCGCCCCGGATATATCGTTCTTGAACTCAAAGAGCTGTCCTATGCTGTTATAAATTTCAGGCCGCCCATGCATCATCGCAAGAAGTTTATGATAATAGCCTATCGCCTCATCGGTTTTCCCGTCTGATGTTAGGGTAAAAGCCAGGTGAAATGTATACCGGGCATTCAAGGGCTCAATTGACAGCGCCTTCAGCCAGAGTTCAGAAGCCTTCTGAAATTCAAGCCGCGAAAAAGCTATAAGTGCAAGATTATGGTATAGCGCAGCCTCCTGCGGATTACCCTCTATTGCCCTGTTATAATATTTTTCGGCAGACGGGAAGTCACCCTTAAGGAATGCGTTTATCCCTTTTTCTGTAAATGTATAGACGGCACCTGAGGCCGGACGGACTGAAACCGGTTTCAGCTGGAAAAGAAGATCAGCAGGTCTCTTTTCCATCGCCTCCCAGAAGGCCCTGTCACGGGCAGTCAGCTCATTGCATGCCTCAGACAACGCAGGTATTACAAAAAACAGAAGCATTAGTGCGATTGAACGGCAATATGTATTGCTTGATCTGCTCATAACAAGTTATCCATGTTATTTTACCTCAAAGTATACATAGACCCGTTCCATTGCCGCCCCGAAAATAAGCTTCATAAACCAGCCTTGCTGTTCCCTGGCCATAGCCACAACCCTGTACCTGCCGCCTATTAATTTCCCGTTAGTCTGCGCATCTCTGATTAAAACAGCATCTCGCAGTGAGAATTCAAAGGTCAGCCATTCATCAGGCTTAATAACAACAGCACTGCATTTTTTGTCTGATATGACACTGTTGCTGCCTTCTCCGACCTTTTCAATCCAGAAACAGACGTTCAGGTCTTTCTTCGTAGATTTCCGGTTCGCATGGGCGCCGTTGTGTATGCGCAAAAAGAACTTCTCATTGCCGTCAGCTGCCCAGAACCTCGGCTCCATATTCCAATGTCCCAAGGCTTCATCCGCCTGAAACACCAGTACAATGGCTGCGAAGACGACCAATAAAAGCTGTCTGTTTACAGAAACCATCTCAATGCCTGATCAGTCCTGTGAGACGGTCCCGGAGATTAATGAACTCTGCGCTCGTCCTCTCACGAGGGTGCTTCATATCAATCTTCACTATCTCCCTTATCTGTCCGGGCCTCGCTGTAAAGACAACAACCCTGTTGGCAAGGTAGGCTGCCTCTTCAATGTCATGAGTAACAAAGATAATCGTCTGTTCAATGCTCTGCCAGATCCGTATGACATGGTCCTGAAGGTTGTTCCGTGTCAGGGCATCGAGGGCGCCGAAGGGCTCATCCATAAGCAGGAGTTCAGGATGGTTCACAATAGCCCTTCCGACTGCGACTCTCTGCAGCATACCTCCGGAGAGAGTCTTCGGATAAGCCCTTTCAAAACCTTTAAGCTGTATCAGGTCAATAGTCTTCGCCACCCTTTCCTTTCTCTCCTCAGCGCTTATACCCTGCAGCTTTGGTCCAAGGCTTATATTCCCCTCGACTGAAAGCCATGGGAAGACCGCCCTCTCGCTCTGAAAAATCATTGCACGCTGCGGATTAGGCCCATCAATGACCTGGCCTTTAAACTTTGCCTGTCCTTCTGAGGCAGACTCAAAACCGGCAATGATCCTCATGAGTGTGCTCTTTCCGCATCCGCTCGGTCCGAGGAAAGCTACAAACTCGCCATGGTCGATATTAAGCGAAACCTCCTTTAAAGCAACAAGCTCGCATGGCTTCTTCCTCGTAAACCACCTCTTCTTCTCTGTAATGATTGTTTCCCCGTGGTCCGTATAGACGAAGAAGGACTTCGAGACATTTTCGATCTCGACTACGTGCCGCCCGTTAGAGTTACCCTTAAGACTAAACGTCTCGCCTGCAACTGTAACCTGATCTACCTGCAGTGTGTCACAACCGCATTCAACTGTTTTTTTCATTATTGCCACCTCACTATCATCTGTTCTGTTTTTCTTAGTATTGTATCAAAGAGTATCCCGAGCATGCATATAACCACCATCCCTCCGAGGACTGTAGGTGTGTCAAGGAGATTCCTCGCATCTTCGATCATCCATCCGAGTCCGGCGTCTACTGCAACAAGCTCTGCAGTCACGAGACAGACCCACCCGATGCCGAAACCGATCCTGATACCGGTAAAGATCGTCGGGAAGGCAGACGGCAGCATTACTCTCCAATAGACATCCATCTTGCTGCCGCCGAGATTGAGTATGGACTCGATGTGAATCTGCTGGGTATTCTTGATACCGCGTATAGTGTTAAGGAGCATAGGGAAAAAGGCTCCGAGCCAGATAATAAAAATTGCAGGCGGATTCCCGATGCCGAACCACAAGATTGCAAAAGGGAGCCATGCAGGGGGCGGGATCACACGGATAAGGTTCAGGAGCGGGTCAACATAGTCAGAAAACCTCCTGAAATTTGCGATCAGGAACCCGATAGGTATTCCTGTTACTATTGCGAGCAGAAAAGATGTGAAAAGACGCTGTATCGATGAGCTAATATGTATCTGCAGATAGCGTTTCCCCCAATGACCCTGAAGCTTTGCAAAAACAGTGGTCGGCGGCGGGAGGAGCACAGACCTTACAAGCTGCAGATAAATTACGAGTTCCCAGAAAATCAGGACCACTCCTATCGAGGTCAAAGCCCTTACGAGCACGATCGGCAGGACCTTCGGGAACTTACTTCTGACCAGGTTTATAATGACTACCCCGGCAGCGACACTGATCATAAAGCGGACAGGGTCGAAGACCTCTCCGACCTTGAACTCCTTTTCCATCGGCCTGTTCCATGTGTCTACAGGCCCGCCCTTCTGGTCAAACTGCTGCTCAGCTCCGTACGCTGCGACAAGGGTGAGTGCGAGGAGCCCTGACATAAGGCAAAAGATAAAGACTGCTCTTTTTGAGTTAATTATCATTTAACCCTCCTTTTATATGGTTTTTAGTTGTCAGTTTGCCGGTTGTTAGCTTCTGAAAAGTGATGAACCAATGTAACCTCCCCAATTCCTGTTTATAAAAAACGTTTCTACCTTTTTCAGGAAAAAATCTATGCTCAGCCCGATAAGGCATATAACAGTCATGCCTACAAATACTGTCGGTGTTTCGAGGCGGTTCCGCGCCCCCTCTATCATGAAACCAAGCCCGCTGTCTGCTGCCACTATCTCTGAGCTCACAAGGACAAGCCATCCAATACCAAAACCTATCCTTATGCCGGTCAGTACTGTAGGCAGGGCAGAAGGCATAACAACATGCCTCAGCATGTCCAGCGTGCTGCCTCCCATTGTCTGGACTACTTCTATATGGATTCTCTCCGTCTCCCTGACCCCGCGTACTGTGTTGATAAGGATCGGGAAAAAACAGCCGAGTGCAATCACAAAGACTGAAGGAGCCTCGCCAATGCCGAGAAGCAGTATGGCGAATGGCAGTATGGCAGGAGGAGGGACGACTCTCAAAAAACTCAGGAGCGGCCATGTCCATTCGTACAAACTCTTTGAATAGCCTATAGCAAAGCCGAGAGGGATAGCAGCAACAATCGCAACAATAAAACCCTTAATGAACCTGCTAAGGCTCGAGATTGTATTAAGCTGGAGACGGTATATTCTAACCGATGGAGTTATTCCTGCT
>CAKKPH010000082.1 GCA_919901585.1 Thermodesulfovibrionales bacterium
GTGCAAAGCAGATGAGCGAGGCAGAGGCACCTGAGTTATACAGCATTGTGAGGAGGCTTTCGCAGAGGGCAGGGCTTCCGATGCCTAAGGTATATACAATGGAACAGGACCAGCCTAATGCCTTTGCAACAGGCAGGAACCCCCAGCATGGTGTTGTAGCAGTTACGACAGGCATTATGAGGGTACTGTCAAGAGAAGAGCTCGAAGGGGTTATAGCACATGAGCTCGCGCATATTAAGCATAGGGATATACTTGTCGGCACAGTGGCCGCAACAATAGCTGGAGCTATAAGCTATCTTGCCCAGATGGCGCAATGGGCAATGATATTCGGCGGCAGGAAGGACGATGAGGGTGAAGGCGGCAACCCGATTGCCTCTATAGTTATGATGATTGTTGGACCTATAGCAGCTATGCTGGTCCAGATGGCGATATCACGTTCGAGGGAATACGGTGCCGATAAAGGCGGTGCTGAGATCAGCGGAAATCCGGTTTATCTGGCTAATGCCCTGAAGAAACTGGATATGGCTTCACACAGGATTCGTATGGATGCGAATCCTGCGACATCACACATGTTTATTGTCAATCCGCTTACCGGCGGGGGGCTCTTGAGGCTTTTCAGCACCCATCCGCCTATAGAGGAGAGGATTGCAAGGCTTGAAGCATTAGCGTACAGACGATAGCATGGTGCGGTTCCTTGAACACAGCAGGAGCCTTGTGCTCATTGCGGTCATTTTTTCTTTGCTCGCAGCGGTCGCAGCCTTCCTGCTCGGGTCTGTAAAGACAGTCTATACTATTTCAGCGCTCGTGGCGTCGCACGGCAAGGACCCTCTGGCAGCAATCGCCCTTATCGAGCTGATGGACACGTTCCTGATAGCAACTGCCCTCTTTATATTTTCGGTTGGGCTCTATGAATTGTTTATTAGCGACCTCAGCCTCCCTAACTGGCTCGAGATACACGATCTGCACGATCTGAAATCAAAGCTGGGCAGTGTGATAATCCTTGTTATGTGTGTGACCTTTTTGAAGCATCTTGTAGAGTGGCAGGATCCTAAAGGCATGCTGTTCTTCGGCATTGCAGTTGCCGTTGTCTCAGCCTCTCTTATAGCCTTCAGCCATTTCGGAGGCAGGGACTGAAGGCCTGAAACACCTTGTTTTATTGGCCTGTTTAGTCTAATATAACTCATTTATGGAGCATAAAATCAGCAAGATACTTATAGCCAACCGTGGCGTTCCTGCTGTAAGGGTGATGCACACCTGCAGGGACAGGAAGATCCCTACGACTGCTGTATACAGCGCCCCTGACCGTCTTGCGCTCCATGTTTTTATGGCCGACACAGCGGTAAATATCGGCGAGGCGCCTCCTGTAGAGTCTTATCTGAATATGGATAAAATGATAGACGCGGCATTGAAGTCCGGCTCTAACGCTATTCACCCGGGCTGGGGCTTTCTTGCGGAAAACGAGAAGTTCGCCCGGATGGTCATAGACGCCGGCCTTACATGGATAGGGCCTCAGCCTAACGTAATCCGAGCGATGGGAGACAAGATACATGCTAAGGAGATAGCTCAGAAGGCGAATGTGCCTACCATACCGGGCATCAGCGATGTCACTGATATAGAGCAGATAAAGAAGTGGATGAAGACAAAGAAGGTCAGTTATCCGATCATGATCAAGGCAGCAGCGGGCGGCGGAGGAAAGGGCATGGTCAAGGTAGAAAATGACGACCAGCTTCCTCAGGCGTTTACTCAGGCGTCTTCAGAAGCTGTGAAGGCGTTCGGAGACGGCAAGCTCCTTGTCGAGAAATACATCGAACGGGGCAGGCATATAGAGGTGCAGATCGTTGCGGACGAGCATGGAAATGTTATCCACCTTTTTGAAAGGGAGTGCACAATACAGAGACGCAACCAGAAGATAATTGAAGAGGCTCCTTCACCGACGCTAAACAATGATCTCCGTCAGGAGATATGTTTTACTGCAACTCGGCTGATGCGCGAGATCGGCTATACAACAGCAGGGACAGTAGAGTTCATATTCGATTCTTCCACAAAAAAGTTTTATTTCCTCGAGGTCAACACGCGGCTGCAGGTTGAGCACGGCATAACAGAGCTAATAACCGGTCTCGATATCGTCGGCATCATGATCGATGTAGCTATGGGGAAGAAACTGCCCTTTAAGCAAAACGACATACGCCCCAACAGATGGGCGCTCGAAGTGCGTTTGAATGCTGAAGACCCGAAGACCTTCAGCCCTTCGTTCGGCGTCATTAACAGGTTGCAGGTTCCTGAAGGGCCCGGCGTGAGAGTCGCCTCCGGAGTTTATGAAGGCGCTGACATCCCGCCTTACTATGACTCGCTTTTCATGCTCCTTATGTCTGCGGGTGCTGACAGGGAAGACGCCATACGGGTTATGGACCGTGCTATCAGCAGGAGCCTCAGGATCGAGGGCGTGAAGACACTCGCCCCGCTCCTCTTGAGCATAATCAGGCATCCGTCATTCGTCGCAGGCGAGTTCTCGACCCGTTTTATAGAAGAGCATATGGGCGAGCTTGTCTCGATGTTCAAGGAAAAGAACAGCGAGGACGAGGTGCTCAAGATAGCCCGCTATGTAGCAGAGATATCTGCGCTCGGACCTCAGGCATGGATGTGAATACAATATAAAATAGTCCGGCATTATTTTCGATCCGATAACGCTTAAAAATATGGAGAATTAAAATGGCAACCAAACACAAATTACCGGGTTCTTCCTGGAGGGCATATATCGAGAGCGCCCTCTTTGCAAATTCCGTAAGAAAGACAACCATGCTGGAGTTGTACAATCTGGCGATCAAACAGCCGAAGGTTATTGTGACGTCTCATCAGATGCATAAGCCAGTACAGTTTGGGCTTCCGAAAAACGCAAAGATACTTGTCTCGAATGACGGCGGCATAGTCGGCCGTACTGCAAGGGCGCGCAGGCTCGTCCGGGAGATGGGGAAAGAGAGCGGAAGATACCTTAACATACTCGGCGAGGCTGTTTATAACCTCAACAACAGGCAGGGGTTATGGCTTGAGGGGATAGTCGGACTCCACCCTGATTTTATGGTCAAGGCGCATCTCTTAAGCCCTGAGACGGACGCCAAGAATATGCTCGACTGGGGGATTAATTTTACTCCGTGGATGAACCCATGGAGCGGTTTGTATAAGAAATCAAGATGTCTGGATGAACCTGATATACTTGTGCTTGCAGACCCTGAATGGTCCTATCCTGATTTTCCTAACGGGCTTGTGATTATTGATGAGGAAAACAACTGTATAGCAATACTCGGGCTCAGATATTTTGGTGAGCGGAAAAAGGGCACCTTGACCCTCGCCTGGACTATCGGTGTGCGCCAAAATATGGTCGCCTGCCACGGCGGCATTAAAAAGATCGGCAACAGGCCGCCAGTTGCGGTATTCGGGTTGTCCGGCTCGGGCAAGTCCTCTATCACAAACAGTCATGACCACGCAGGAACCTTGAAGAAAAATGAAAAGGTAAATGTTATTCATGATGACGCCTTCCTGATAGACCTTGAAAATAACGTTACGGTCGCCCTCGAACCAAGTCTTTTTGATAAGACAGATGCCGTAAAGTTTGATGACCCTGATATCGGATATTTCTATTCGGCTCAGAACGTCGGCGTTACAGAGCTTCCTGACGGCAATAGAAAACTTGTCTGTGAAGACATTAGAAATGACAACGGCCGCTGTTTAAAGTCAAGGGATATGTTTAACCATGCAGACTTCTGCGAGAGGCCGGGCATGGTAATTTGGCTCCAGAAAGACACAAGCCTGCCGCCAATATGCAGGGTTGATTCCGTAGGACTTTCTGTCGCTATGGGCGCCTCTTTAAGCACGATGCGTGCAAAGGGCGTTGAGAACGTAGATCCGAAAGAGCTTGAAAAACTCGTGATTGAACCGTTTGCCAATCCGTTCAGGGTTCACCCCCTTATGGTCGACTGCCAGCAGTTCAAGAAACTCTTCAAGCTGGGCACGGGATGCTATATTATGAACACTCACGCCTTTGGTCTCCCGGGCAATCTTGTCGACATTCCAAAGGAGCTTTCCCTGAAGATTGTGACTGAACTTGTAAGGGGGAGCATTGAATGGAGGGAATGGAAGGCCTTTGAGGGGCTCTCGATTCCGAAAAACGGGAATGTGCTGTTCGGAGAGGATTTTGATAAAAAATACAAGCCTGCCAAGTCGCCTGAATATATCAACTTCCTGCGTGACAGGATGCAGGACCGGATTACTTACCTCTCAAACAAGAGAGATATTGATTACGATATGGAAAGCGCCTTTATAGACCCGTTGGTTACGGCGAGGACAGTTATCGACAGGGTACTCTATCCGGTTTAAAAAGCAATTATGACTCAGACCTGTCCAAAATAAAGACAACAGGAAGGGCTGAAGACCTCATAAACATAATAAGAT
>CAKKPH010000083.1 GCA_919901585.1 Thermodesulfovibrionales bacterium
GACGGCGGTTACATTGATGAGGATGGCTATGTATTCATAATGGGGCGTGTCGATGATGTGATAAATGTGGCAGGCCACCGCCTTTCAACAGGGGAGATGGAGGAGATCATTGCGACTCACCCCGATGTTGCAGAATGTGCAGTTATCGGCGCTGCCGATTCCTTAAAAGGCCAGCTCCCCTTGGGCTTTGTTGTACTTAAGTCCGGCGTGAACCGGGATGGTGGTGAAATAAAGAGAGAGCTTACGCAGAAGATACGTAATGAAATAGGTCCTATAGCATGTTACAGGAATACCTGTATTGTTGCCAGGCTGCCCAAGACGCGATCAGGAAAGATACTGAGGGGCACCATGCGGAAGATAGCAGACGGCGAACAGTATTCCGCTCCTTCAACTATCGATGACTCTGCTATCCTCGGAGAGATAGAGAATGCGCTGAACGGCATAGGCTATGGGAAGAAAGTACAGAAGCCGCAAACAACACGGGCCCGATATTAAGCCATATCAAAGGACAGTAAAATAGGTCTCCCACAGATAATAGGTCGCGAAACTATCAGAGGTAACAGCGAGATAGATACGATATGTGCCCTGCGCAAGGAAGAGTGCAGGGATATTCCCGAATAGGCTTTCTGTTATCGGCCCTGCAGTTGATGACTTCCAGGGCACAAGCCCTGAGGACATGGCCTGAAATGTGCCATCTGACCTGAGGATATAAAGATTATTCGGGTCGTCCGGCAATAATATTCCAAAGTATATATCAGCCGGCCCAGAGAGCTGGTTTAGTACGACCTGAATGCTTAGAGTGCCTCCTCCTGTGGCAACAGAGCCGACGCCGACAGGCCTCGAATCAGAGGGGTTAGTGCTCTTGACCGATGATGAGACTGCAGCATATGAATAGCTCTGTTTGGTTGTAGGCAGGGTCATGGTAATGCCCTGAATAGAGCCGGTCTGGATCACTGTTACTGTCTGGTTTGCGATAGTTATATTCCCGATCCTGTACGAAGAGGTTGAATTTGAGCTCACGCTAAAGCTTACTGTCCCGCCGCCGCTTCCGCTGGTCCCTGAAGTGATCGTAATCCACGTCACGTTACTCGATGCAGACCAGGTGCATCCGGGCAGAGTAGAGACGCTCACACTGCCGCTGCCGCCGCTTGAGGTAAAGGATAGATATGTAGATGAGACTGAATACGTGCAGCCCGGGGTTCCGTCTCCCCCGCCGCCGCTTGAGGGGTAGAGGTATGCAATACCGTTAATATCATCCTGATCCAGCGTTCTTTTTTTTGTTTCACCTGCTGCTGCATAGCCGTACATTGTCTTTTCAGAATCAGCAGTGCTGTAAAGGTCCTCAAGACAGAGGAAGTGTCCAAACTCATGGGTGCCGATATTCTGAACGTCATAATATGTTGAAGAGCCGTCAGTGCTCCATTGGTACGAGGTATTAAACTGGAGGTCAGTATCATATAACTGTCCTGATTCAGAGCTGTACCAGATGCTCGTCTCTGCGAGCGTGCCATTAATCCCCATAGGCCCGAACCCTACAATGTAGCTGCTGTCATTGGCTCCGTAAGCTGTGCTGGTTGTAGCCCCTCCATATACAAAGGTGAATGAAGACGTTGATACATCTGTCCATGTCTGCATAGACGCCTGCAGTGCAGAAAGGCTGTTAGACGGGCCGCCTGCAGTATTTAGATAAACAGTAAGGCTCGACGTCGTCCATTTTTGGTCAGTGCCGCCTGATGTTTTGCAGGCCTGATAGGCAAGGATATCTGAGGATGACAAGAACAAAAAAAAGACAAAGAAGAGGCCCTTTAATAAAAGGGTTTTTCTGTTCATTATCTTACGTTCCTGATCTTTTCGATCAATTTATCGAGAGACATGGAGTAATCAACATTTTCTCCCCCGCCGGCTACAGAAAAACCGCTTTTCCTTGCTATCCGGTTTTCATCAATAACATACTTGCCCTGCGCCTTGGCGGTTATATTGTGAACAGCCCCGTCTATTTTGCTCATCCCGGGCTTAAGGAACAAAAGGACGGTCTCCCCTTTTGCAAGCGGAGAGACATCAGAGACCCGGAGCCCAATCTCTCCGACCTCTCCTCCTTCGTATTCGACGATTATCCTTTGCGTGGTAGTAGTGCCTTTAATTACATCAGCCACAATCACAGAGGCGGTTGTTATTATGGTTTTCCCGTCCTTGCTCCACGCCGATTTGGTATATTCGACTTCACCTGTGACGATAAGTGCGGACTCTTTAGTAAGCGCTTCAGTGCTGAAGCCCTGCATAATGGCATATGAAACAGACGGTATTATGGATGCAATCAGTATGAAGAATATATAAACTTTCTTGAAGATATTTCTCATAAATGCCTCCTTTAATAATTTTAACTATGCGGGGCTGGTGTAGTCAATAGCAAAAAACTGCTTAAGCTTTCAGCAGATTTGGGGGAGTGCTGCCTGTCATTTATGGAGGGGTGACAGGCAGCATGGGGAGAAAGACTAATAAAGATATTAGACCAGGTATTCAATCAAAAAATATGATTTAAATCATATTTGCGGTTTTCTACCACCAGCGACCGCGGGCAATTTAAAGCCCAGACCGATATAAAAAAGCAGAGAGTTACTAATTAGGTTCATAAGTAAGAGAACCATTGTTTGTCATTCCGGCTTGTCCGGAATCTTTCTTCCCTGAAGGATTACCGACGTGCTTTGCTTGCGGGAATGACACCTTGCTTTTGTACTCCTTAGTAATGCAGTTGATAGCATAAGGGGGCAGAGAAAAAAACGTTAATGTTTTTTGTATGATAACGTCAAAACTTTTGTCATTTTGCTGCCTAAAATTTTTTCTTGACAAAGGGTGATGTTTTGATGTATTTTTTTATAACAACAAAAGGGGTGTTTCGCTCCTGATATTAAACGGAGGGGGTAGTGAATTGTATGCTTTAGGTACCCATCTTTTAGTCGAAATGAAGGATTGCAATCCTGCGGTCATTCGGAACCTCGAAGAAGTCAGAGATGCTTTGGTCTCTGCAGCAAGAGAGGCAAAGGCAACGATAATAGATATTTCCTTCCATGAATTTAATCCCTTTGGAATCAGTGGCATGGTAGTTATTGCGGAGTCACATCTGTCCATACACACGTGGCCTGAGTATAACTATGCTGCTGTGGACATCTTCACCTGCGGGGATATTATCAAGCCTGAGGTGGCTGTTGCCTATCTCATCGAGAGGTTTGAAAGCAAGAGCCCGTCGGTGGTCGAGATGAAAAGAGGGATCATCTCGCACGCAAACATCAGACTGCCGCACAAGATCACTGAAGCAGAGCTGCAGACCGTCTGAGAATAGGTCTATACTTTTTTGTCAGTGAGTGCTGATATGCCGGGGAGTTCCTTGCCTTCAAGGAGCTGAAGGGATGCGCCTCCCCCTGTGGAAATAAAAGATATTGAGTCGGAGACTCCGGCCTTATTAACAGCATGGTCGGTGTCTCCGCCTCCAACAATAGTGAGCGCATATGCATCCGCAACTGCATGCGCTATGGCAAAAGTCCCGCGTGAAAAGGCATCGACCTCAAAGACTCCCATCGGGCCGTTCCAAATTATGGTCTTTGCGTTTTGGAGGGCCTCTGTGAAGAGCCTCACGGACGCAGGGCCTATGTCAAGGGCGCGCCAGCCTTTAGGGATCTCCTGAGTCGTGACTATATTTGTCTCTGCACCGCTTTCCATACTGCTTGCGACTACACAGTCAACAGGCAGATAGAATTTTACGTTGTTCTTTATCAGCTTCTCACGTATAGTGTTTGCGAAATCGAGCATATCGTCTTCAACAAGCGAGTCGCCGATCTCGTAACCCATTGCCTTTATAAAGGTGAAGGCCATGCCGCCGCCGACAATTACCTTATTCACTTTGTCCACAAGGTTTTCGAGGACGCCGATCTTCCCTGAGACCTTTGCACCGCCGAGCAGTGCAACAAAGGGCCTGACAGGGCTCATAACGACGCCCTTTAGGTATTCAATCTCTTTTTTCATGAGAAAGCCTGCTGCTGAGGGCAGGAATTTCGGAATGCCGACAATGGATGCGTGGGCACGGTGGGCTGCGCCGAACGCATCGTTCACATAGAAGTCGGCAAGCATGGAGAGCGCCTTTGCGAATTCCGGATCGTTCTTTTCTTCACCCGGGTTGAACCTTAGGTTTTCGAGGAGGACAACGCTTCCCTCCTTCATCTTCGAGACAGTGCTTTCGACCTTAGACCCGACAGAATCTTCTATAAACAAGACCTCTTTGTCGAGAAGCCGCTGGATACGTTTTGCAACAGGCGCGAGGCTGAACACTGGATTGGGCTTGCCTTTGGGCCGGCCAAGGTGAGATGCGAGTATGACTTTAGCCCCCTCATCAATGGCATAGTTAATGGTCGGAAGCGAAGAACGGATCCTGCGGTCATCTGTTATCTTGAGGTTTTCATCAAGGGGCACATTGAAATCAGCCCTTATAAAGACGCGTTTTCCCCTGAGGTCAAAATCTTCGATAGTGAGTTTTTTTAGTATGTCGGTTGACGGCGTATGGTTGTTCTTCCTTATCATATGGAACACCTCACTTTACAAGGAAAAGTATGAGGTCGCGGAGGCGGCTGCTGTAGCCCCATTCATTATCGTACCAGGCAATGACCTTTGCCATCCTGCCTTCAATTACCTTTGTTAATGTGGCATCAACTATTGAAGAATGAGGGTTGCCGTTCAGGTCTGAAGAGACGAGGGGTTCTTCAGAGTATTGCAGGATGCCCTTCATCGGCCCTTCCGCAGCCTTTTTCAGCGCGTTGTTGATATCGGCTGCTGCAGCATCTTTTGAAAGTTCGGCAACGAGGTCAACAACCGAGACATTCGGAGTAGGCACCCTTATCGCCATGCCGTCGAGTTTCCCTTTCAGTTCAGGCAGGACAAGACCGACTGCCTTGGCTGCGCCTGTGGTTGTCGGTATCATGTTCAATGCCGCTGCCCTCGCCCTCCTCAGGTCCTTGTGCGGGAGGTCAAGAATCCTCTGGTCGTTCGTATATGAATGGATTGTTGTCATCAGGCCCCTGATTATGCCGAACTCGTTATTCAGCACCTTAGCAACAGGAGCAAGGCAGTTTGTGGTGCAGGAGGCATTAGATATTATCTTATGTTTTGACTTGTCGAGGGTGTTTTCATTGACTCCCATACATACTGTCACATCAGGGTCTTTGGCAGGTGCGGATATTATAACCCACCCTGCCCCTGCGTCAAGGTGCTTGCCGGCTGTTGCCCTGTCGGTGAACAGGCCGGTTGATTCGAGGACGACGTCCACGCCGAGCTCCTTCCATGGGAGTCCCTGCGGGTCTTTGATTGCAGTAACCTTTATCTCCCTGCCATTGACAAAGAGGCTGTTGTCCTTTGCCTTCACATCTGCATTGAAGATACCGTGTACAGAATCGTACTTAAGAAGGTAAGCAAGCGTAGCCGCATCGGTAAGGTCATTAATTGCGACAATCTCGATATCGCTGAATGAAGTGCATGTCCTGAAAAAATTCCTCCCGATCCTGCCGAACCCGTTAATCCCGACTTTGACTGACATATCATACCTCCTGAATAGAATTTTTTAGACTGTTTATTACAAAACCTGTCATAACCTTGGGATAAAAATATGTTGACTTGGGCGGCATGCGGAGCGACGACAGTGCAACCTTCTCGACATCATCCACCTTTGTAGGGTTCAGGAAAAAAACAGCATCATAGCCCTTATTCCTGACTATCTCCTTGGCTGTAATAACATCCATCTCGTAAATGACCTCTGTTACATCAAGCAGGTCCTTAAAGACCAGATTGTGGAGGACCGTCACATCAAGGGTATTAAGCGGCGGCGGGGTTGACCTTATACCCTCTCCTCTGTACCTGACGAGATACTGTTTATCATCACCCTTCATATAGAGGCCGAAGACATGCATCATATCTTTCATAATATTAATTATATCAGCATTCAGAGGTATAGTCTCTATATCAAAATGTCCTTTGAGCTTTTCGACAACATCCCCTGCCTTAAGCCTGACGACCCTGTGCGTAGGGAGTATTGTGAGGTTATTGTCGGCTATGTTCGAAAGGAACATGAGCACGTAATTATACGGCTCTTTGCCTGAAGATGCTCCCCGCATCCTTCTGTATTCAAGTGCGGTCTCATACCTGTGGTGACCGTCAGCAATAAATATGGCCTTATCAGAGAGGTCCTGACTTATCTCTGCTATGTCCTGTCTGTTTTCTATAACCCACAACCTGTGAATATTGTTCATTGTATCCTGCGCCTCTATTTGTGGGCTCTCCTTCATAACCCGCCCAATAACTGCTGAGGTCTTGCGTGCAGGGCTGTTATATATGGAGAAGATAGGGCTCGTGTTGGCATCACATGCCTTCATCAGGCTCAGGCGGTCTGTCTTGGGCTTTGAGTGGGTCTCTTCATGAGGGTATATGCCGTTTCCGAGGTCTTCGAGCCGCACAAGACCGAAAAAACCATAGAGGGACTTAATCCCCGTCGCAGCCGTATACCTCATCTCATAGGCATAAAAGCATGGCCTGTCTGACCGGCTGAGTATCCCCATCTCTATCCACTTATTCAGGCATCCGGCGGCCCTGCTATATTTGTTGTCAGTCTCATTATCTGAAGTATGCTCTTCACCAAAATCAATCCCGACTATGTTGTAAGGGCTTTTCTCATAAAGGGCCTTCCTCAGCTCAGGCGTAATAATGTCGTAAGGAGGCGCAACAACATCGCTCCCTGAGACCCTCGACGTATTGTACAAGATCCCCCTAAAGGGAATGACTTCAGCCATGCTAATAATTTTCTCCGGAAGAAAGGATGAAATATCTTAGCACGCCTATATGCTGAATTTCAAACAGGAGAGACCGCATCTTCAGAGTTTTGCCGGCGCCGTTCCTTTTGCCGCAAGCAATGGGGTTTTGCTATAAACGGCAGGAAGAATCCTTTCCCAGCCAGCCTGCTTTTTGCAAGCGCATTATCGCTTGACTTTTGAGGTGTAATAGTGAAAAATTCTATGGAATTGCTGTTTGCACCATAAAGGCAAGTGCTTAACATGGCCGGAAGCGACAACCAGAATGAGATTCAAGCCTTAAGGGCCGAGATCAAGCGGCTGAGAAAGACCCTGTCTGAGCTTACCCCGCCTCTTTCTGCACTCCTCAGCAGGAGAGGTTTCAGGATTTACAAGAAAGAACCTCCTGATGACCTTCTACTGCCTGACGAAGGGTTTATAGACGAATATTATAAACTGCTACACAGGTATTCCTTCAGGCTTTTTATCAGGGACGTGATAAAACATCAGAGCCAGTTCAGCCTGAGAGATGTAATGAGATATGCAACAAGAGAGGTGACGGCAGACTACATAGGATACCTTACCGGAACCGGCCTCTTGAAAGAAAAGGACGGACTTTACTCTCTGCTGAAACCGGTAAGGAGCTTTGGCCCGACACTTGAATGGTTTGTATCAGAGATCTTCAGGAAGGAGTTTTCGGTTGAGGCTATATGGGGTATAAAATTCAAACGGCCTGTGGTCGGAGGTGATTATGACCTCATAGCAAAGATGGACGGGTCGATGCTCTATATGGAGATAAAATCTTCACCTCCAAAGCAGATTTACTCCAATGAGGTTGCTGCCTTCCTCGACAGGGTATTCGACCTCTGCCCTGATATCTCGGTCTTCTTCATGGACACAGAGCTCAGGATGAAGGACAAGATCGTGCCGATGTTCGAGGAAGAACTGGGAAGGAGGGATCAGGATAAGAGCCTGAGCCCTTCGCATCTCATAACAGATACCGGAGATGCTGCTCCTGTGATAAGGATAGAAAAAGAACTCTTTCACATACAGAACAAAATATTTATAATAAATGCAAGAGAGAGCATCGTCAGCAATATTGAAAAGGTCTTAAACTGTTTTTTCAGGAGGTTTCTGTGAGTTCGGGAATTGGGGTCTGTGCCGTATGTGCGTGGAGGGCTGCCTGCCGGAAGAAGTTCTCTGTATCAGGCAAGGATTTTAAGTGTCCTGATTTTTCGAGGGATATAACCATAAAGGAAAAACCAGAAAAAGACGAAGAGAAAGAGGAGGAGGGGAAATGACCATTTTGGGGAAGTTGAAAAACCATGTATCCGCAGCCGGCAGCAAGATCGAGATAAAGGACCTCGGGGCTGTCAGGGGCCTTATGGACGAGCTTATATATGCAGCAGTATTCAGCGATAATGACAAGACCAGAAAAGACCTCTTTATACTGACAAAGGAAATCGCAAAGGCAGCAGGCGCAATACCTTCATCCATACAGGGGCTGTATGAAGAACTCGGAAGGGATTATCATGGCTTCACTGTGCCTGCAATAAATATCAGGGGATTGACATACGATATTGCGCGCACTATCTTCAGGAAGGCTATGGAGGTGGATGCCGGAGCATTCATCTTTGAAGTGGCGCGCTCTGAGATCGGATACACGAAACAGCGCCCCCTCGAATACACAACAGTGGTCCTTGCAGCAGCAGTAAGAGAGGGTTACAGGGGGCCTGTTTTTGTTCAGGGAGACCACTTCCAGCTCGTCAGGAAGAATTTTTTATCTGACCCCAATGCAGAGACAGGCTACATAAAAGGGCTTATTCAGGAGGCGATTGATGCAGAATTCTATAACATAGATATAGACTCCTCGACCCTTGTTGATCTCGAAAAGCCGGCAATAAAGGAACAACAGCGCCCGAATTTCGAAAAGACCGCTGAACTTGCAGCATTTATCAGGGGCATACAGCCTCAGGGCGTAGAGGTATCCATCGGTGGCGAGATAGGCGAGATAGGCGGCAAGAACAGTACGCCGGAAGAGCTGAGGGCATATCTTGGCGGATTAAAGGAGACCTTCAGCGCTGGAAAGGGGCTGAGTAAACTCAGTGTCCAGACCGGCACAAGTCATGGAGGGGTTGTGCTCCCTGACGGGACCCTCGCAAAGGTAAAGATAGACTTTGATACACTCAAGACCCTCTCAGAGCTTGCGAGAAAAGAGTTCGGACTTTCAGGTGCTGTGCAGCACGGCGCCTCGACACTCCCTGATGAAGCCTTTGACATGTTCCCGAAGACAGGCACATCTGAGGTGCACCTCGCAACAGGTTTCCAGAACATCACATATGACAACCCAGCCCTGCCCGTTGATTTCAGGCAAGAGGTCTATTCTTTTATAAAGCAGGAATACGCAAAAGAATGGAAGGAAGGCCAGACAGAGGAACAGTTCATATACAGCACAAGGAAGAAAGGCTTTGGCCCCTTAAAGAAAAAGTGGTGGGACCTTCCAACTGATGTGAGGGGGAGTATAATGGAAGAGATCTCTAATAAATTCACACTTCTCTTCAGCAAACTCAGGGTTACAGGGACCGCCGGCATTGTCGGAAGGACAGTAACCCCAGTTGTTATCTCTAAGGAGATCCCTGAAGATATAATGAAAGAATTAAAGCAGCCATGAAAGATACGCTTGCGATAATAGTCGGCGGAGGACCTGCCCCGGGCATGAACGGTGTAATAAGCGCCGTCACGATCGAGGCTGTCAATGAGGGCAAACAGGTACTCGGTATAAGGGGAGGATTCAAGACCCTGTTTGAGGGGAACTTAAAAAACGTCCTTCCCCTGACCATTGACGGCGTATCGAGGATACATACAACAGGCGGCTCGATCCTCACCACCTCAAGGGAGTATCCGGACAGGGTAAAAGAGCGCTTCAAGGTATTGATGAAAACCCTGAAGAGGCTTAATATCCGTTATCTCATAACTATTGGCGGGGACGGCACTGCCTTTATGGCACGCTGGATAGGGCAGGAGGCTATGGGCACAATATCAGTTATCCATGTGCCGAAGACTATCGATAACGACCTCCCCCTTCCCGGAGGCATGCCGACCTTCGGATATGAGACAGCGCGCCATTACGGCGTAGAACTCGTCAACAACCTCATGGAAGATGCAAAGACAATGGGAAGGTGGTACTTTGTCTCAACAATGGGGAGGAATGTTGGACATCTGGCACTCGGCATAGGCAAGGCTGCCGGTGCAACCCTGACACTAATCCCTGAAGAATTTCAGGGGAAAGATCTCAGCCTGAGAAGGATCGCCGACATACTCGAAGGGTCCATAATCAAAAGGCTCTCGATGGGAAAGCACCACGGCGTTGCTGTTATGGCTGAGGGGATAGCCGACAAACTCGACAAGCATGAGCTGTCAAGATACGAGCAGATAGAGAAGGACGAGACCGGCAGGGTCAGGCTTTCTGAGATACAGCTCGGGAGGATAGTCAAGACCTTTGTAAAAAACAGCCTCGAAAAAAGGGGCATAGAAATGACGATAGTCGATAAGAATATCGGTTATGAGCTGAGGGCAGCAAACCCTATCCCATTCGATATTGAGTATACGAGGAATCTCGGTTACGGCGCTGTTAAGTTCCTTTCAAGGGGCGGCAGCAACGCAATGATCACATTCTATGAAGGAAGACTTACCTCTGTGCCTTTTGCCGACATGGTGGACGTCAGCACCAGCAGAATAAAGGTAAGATACGTTGACATCAATTCAGAGTCATACGAGGTCGGACAAAAATACATGATAAAGCTTAATGCAGAAGATTTCAGCTCCCAGAAAATAAAAAGGCTTTCGAAGACAGCAAGGATGTCTGTCACTGAGTTCAGGAAGAGGTTTCAGTACCTCACTGAAAATACGTCCTGCCGATAATGCAGGGCATCATCCGCCTGTCCATACCAAAGATACTGCATCATCCCGAGACATGTGATACAATTAAACCATGCCCCGTATTAATGTCGGATGCAGCGGATTCCTCCATGACCACTGGAAGGGCGTATTTTACCCTGAAGACCTGCCAAAAAAAGGCTGGCTTGATTTCTATTCAAAGAGGTTCTCATCCGTTGAGCTGAATATGACGTTCCAGACTCTCCCTGACAAAGAGACCTTCAACAAGTGGTATAGTGAGACCCCTCCGGGCTTTGTTTTTTCAGTAAAGGGGAGCCGGTCCATAACCCATGTCAAAAAACTCAAGGCGCCTGAAGAGCCGGTCAGTGTTTTTTTCTCGAGAGTGCTCAGCTTAAAGGAAAAGCTCGGCGCTGTCCTCTGGCAGCTTCCTCCCGGATTAAAGGCTGATCCTGAAAGGCTGAAGTCCTTTCTCGAAACACTGAGGCCCTATAATGTCAGGAATGTATTTGAATTCAGGGAAAAGACATGGATATCCAAAAAAGTGATCTCTCTCCTCGAGAAAGAGAATGCCGGCCTCTGCATGGCTGACTGGCCTGAATTCCTGCAAGACCTCCCGGTCATATCCGGTATCGTATATATCAGAAGGCACAGCAGAAACGGCAGCTCTTCCACATGTTACACCAGCGAAGAGCTTAACGCTGATGCAGCGCGTATCAGGAAATACCGCAGGAAGAAAAAGGATGTCTTCATATACTTCAATAACGACTCCTGCGGATATGCGCCTAAGAACGCATTAGAGCTCAGCAAGATCCTGATGAAGTGAAAAACCATCAGATAGCAGGGATCTTCAATGATATCGCAGACCTCCTCGAGATTAAAGGCGATAACCCTTTCAGGATCAGGGCGTACAGGCGCGCTGCGCAGGGCATTGAGGGCCTGGCTGATGATATCTCGGCAATGACTGATGAGATGTTGGTCGGCCTGCCCGGGATAGGCAAAGACCTTGCCGGAAAGATACACGAGTTTCTCATCACAGGGAAAGTAACTGCTTACGAAAAACTGAAGGAAGAGATACCTGAAAGCCTCATAACCCTCCTCTCAGTGCCGGGCGTTGGCCCGAAGACGGCAAGACATCTCCATGACAGTCTGAAGGTCAGGAATATCGCAGACCTCGAAAGACTCGCAAAGGGACATAAGCTCTCAGGGCTTCCGGGCATAAAGGCAAAGACAGAAGAGAATATCCTTAAAGGAATAGAGATGCTCCGGAGGGGCAGGGAGAGACAGCCTCTGGGCAGGGTGCTCCCTATAGCAAATGAGATAGCGAGGCAGCTTGAGAAGGCCTCGCCTGCGAGGAAGATCAGCCTTGCAGGCAGCATCAGGCGCTGGAAGGACACGATCAGGGACATAGATATACTCGCAACCTCAGTGGAGTCTCTCAAGGTTATGAAGGTCTTTGTAAACCTGCCGGTGGTTCATGAAGTCCTTATGCATGGCCTTGCAAAATCAAGCATTGTGACGACAGAAGGCATACAGGTCGATCTCAGGGTTGTTGAAGAAGAATCCTATGGTGCAGCCCTCGTATATTTTACAGGCAGCAAGGCCCACAACATCAGGCTTCGGGAGATGGCCTTAAGGGCAGGCATGAAGATAAATGAATACGGGATATTCAGGGAATCCGACAACAAGAGGCTCGGCGGCCGGGATGAAGAAGATGTCTATAAACTGCTCGGCCTGCCGTACATAGAGCCTGAGCTTAGGGAGGACACAGGAGAGATAGAGGCTGCAATTGAGGGCAACCTTCCTGAGCTTATCGGGCTTAAAGATATAAGGGGTGACCTCCATGTCCACTCAAGGATGAGCGATGGCAGCAACACAATTGAAGAGCTCGCTACGGCGGCAGAGAAGAGAGGCTATTCTTACATAGCTATAACTGACCATACAGAGGGGCTTGGTATTGCAGGAGGCCTGAGCGCTGGAAAAGTGCTTGAAGAGGCTGAAGAGATAAAGTCCATCAACAGGGGTCTCAGTGGTTTCAGACTGCTGTCAGGTGCTGAGGTTAATATTAAGAGCGACAATACACTCGACATGCCTGACGAGGTCCTTAAGAAACTCGATATTGTTGTTGCCTCAATCCATTCAGGCTTCAGGCAGGACAGAGAAAAGCTCACGAACAGGTTTATCTCAGCCATAAGAAATCCCTATGTCTCTGTTATCGCACATCTTACAGGCAGGCTGCTTGGCGAGAGGGATGCCTATGACATAGACATTGAAAAGGTCTTTGAGATGCTGAGGAAGACAGGCAAGGCACTTGAACTAAATGCATACCCGCTCAGGCTCGACATCAATGAGACTTATGCAAAGAAGGCAAAGGAAATGGGCATACCTGTTGTAATCAGCACAGACGCCCATTCAACCGGCCATTTCGACTATATGTTATACGGTGTTGCAACAGGCAGGAGGGGATGGCTCGGCGCAGCAGATGTAAGGAATACATTAAATACCCCAGATTTGTTAAAATGGTTAAAAAGTCTAAGGAGTGTCATGTAGCTTATGAGAAGCGGGAAAAAGGTTTTTGTATATGAAAAGGACGTTGATACAATAAAGCATTTCCGCACATTCTTTAAGAAACACAGTGATATTAAGGCTGAGTTCATTCATAAAGAAGGTTATCTCGAAAAGAGGCTTTCCGCAATGAACGGCAGTACCCCTCTCTGCATTATATCATCCGGCGAATTGCGAAGAGTAATGCCTTTGCATGGTTGCCATGTGATATCATCAATAACAGGCAATATTGCTGCCGGCATCAGGGATGCCGACAGATACGGTGTTGACAATTACATCCTTAACCCCTTTTATCCTGAAGATATTGAATACAAGATCAGGGACACCTTTGAGAGAAACCAGACAATAGAGGACCTCAAGAATGAATCGAGGGACCTGCAGGCACTTATAGAACTTACCAACCTTGTGTCATCCACACTCGACCCTCAGGAGATACTCTATCTCATCGTTAAAAAGATCTCGGAGCTGATCCCTGTTACAAGATGTTCGATAATCAGGGTCTACAGCGACAAAAGATACGCTGACGTTGTTGCAACATATGAGAACCCCAAGCTAAGGAGCATAAGGCTTGACCTACATAGATACCCTGAGATAAAAAAGGCATTAACATCCATGAAGCCTGTTATCATAAAGAACGTCAGCAATGACCCGCTTATGGCGAGGGTAAAGAAAATGATATCACCCCTCGGCATCCGCTCGATTATCGTGATACCTATAATCTTTCATGAGGAGGTCATAGGTACGCTCTTCCTAAGGACATCGAGGGCAGACAACTTCACGCAGAGTGAGATAAAACTCTGCCATGCAATTGCAAACACATCTGCGAATTCCCTCTACAACGCATTCCTGTTCGAGAAGATCGAAGGCGAAAAGACCCATCTCGAGAAGCTCGCCATAACAGACTTCCTCACAGGGATCTATAATATCAGATACTTCTATCACCGTCTCACTGAGGAATTTAGCCGCTCACAGAGGTATAACCTTCATCTGAGTTGTCTTATGATCGACTTAGACCACTTCAAGACCATAAACGACGTCTACGGTCACAAGACAGGCGATGACATACTTGTTGAATTCGCAAAGCTCCTTAAAAAACAGATAAGAAAAAGCGACGTCCTTGCAAGGTATGGCGGAGAGGAATTCATTATACTCCTTCTACAGACATCAGGCAGGTCTGCTGTCTCCAAGGCAAAGTCACTGAGGGCACTTGTTGAGAAACACAAATTCCGGAGCCTCAAAGGAAAGGGTGGAATTACTATAAGCATCGGCGTTTCTGCATTTCCTTGCAAAAACATCAACATGAAGGACGATCTTATAACAAGGGCCGACAATGCCCTTTACAAGGCAAAGGCAAGGGGCAGGAATATGATTGTATTTGACAGCCCAAAGACCTGCCCCTAATCCATTAAATAATGCCGTCACGACATAATCACAGGCACGGGCCCCGTGGTCAAACAGATATAATAACCTCACACATAAATGCTGACTTTGATTCCTTTGCCTCAATGGTGGCTGCAAAAAAACTCTATCCGGAGGCAAAGGTCGTATTTTCGGGATCGCAGGAAAAGAAGCTCAGGGACTTTATTTCAGCCTTTCACCTCGTTGACATATACCGGATCAGGGACATCGATTTTTCAGACGTTAAAAGGCTCATTCTTGTCGACGCAAAGACGCCGGACAGGATAGGTGTTTTCGCTGAACTTTTGTCTGGGCCTGATATGCCTGAGATACAGATCTATGACCATCACCCCGGCACTGAGAGCGATATACGCGGTTCTGTCGAGATAATTGAGAATGTCGGTGCGACTGCGACAATATTTACAGAAATACTCCTGACAAAAAAACTTTCTATCACGCCTATGGAGGCTACGCTAATGTGCCTCGGCATTTATGAAGAAACAGGCTGCCTGATGTTCCAGACAACGACTGAGCGTGATCTCCTCGCAGTTGCACACCTCCTTAAGAAAGGTGCGAGCCTCAAGATAGTCTCGAGCTTTATAAGGACAGACCTGAGCAAAGAAGAGTTCGGCCTGCTCAATGACCTCATCGAGACATCAAGGAGCATAGAGGCAAGCGGGATAAATATTAAGATTGCAAAGGCATCGATAGATGAGTATGTCGGTGATGCCGCACAGCTTGCCCACAGGATAATGGATATGGAAGAGATCGATGCGCTTTTCCTCCTTCTGAGCATGGGCGGCAAGATACTCATCGTCGGCAGAAGCAGGGTGAATGAACTCGATGTTGCAGAGCTGCTGAAGAATTTTGGCGGCGGCGGGCATCCGGGTGCTGCCTCTGCTACTGTTAAAGCAGCCTCTCTCGACCTGCTCGAAGAAGACATCGTGAGGCTCATTAAGGCCTCTGTGAGGCCCGACAAGGATGCAGGCGATATAATGACGTCACCAGTAATAACAATAGACCAGGACAGTTATGTCAAAGAGGCAGAGTCTATGATGACGAGGTATGGCGTAAACGTGCTCCCTGTGCTGAAGGAGGGAAAATATAAAGGGATAATCTCGAGGGAGATTGTTGAGAAGGCCATCTTCCATGGCTTCAGTAAAAGCAGGATTGTAGATTTCACAACTACAGATGCCCTCATCGTCGGCCCGGACACTCAGGTCAGGGATGTTGAGAGGCTGATGGTAGAACAGAACCAGAGGTTCATGCCTGTTGTAGACGGCGACAGGATCATAGGCGCCATAACAAGGACTGACATCCTCAGGACACTATATGAAGACATGCTCAGGCGCAAACATCTGAAAGAGGAGCCTACTGACGAGAGGCCCTCTGTCGGCAGGAACCTCTCAACATGGCTTAATGAAAGATTTCCGCCTGCTGTATCAGAGATGCTCAGGCATGCGGGAACTATCGCTGAGCACTATGGTTACAATGCATATCTTGTCGGTGGGTCTGTGAGGGACCTCCTGCGCGGACAGGAAAACCTCGACATAGATATCGTGATAGAGGGTGACGGTATTGCGTTTGCGAAGGAGTTCGGAAAAGAGCTTAACGCAAAGGTGAGGTCACACGACAGGTTCGGCACTGCTCAGATCTTCAGTGATGTATTAAAAATAGATGTTGCTACAGCACGGACAGAATACTACGAGTCTCCTGCAGCACTCCCCCATGTCGAGACATCATCAATCAAAAAGGACCTCTACAGAAGAGACTTCACAATAAACACACTCGCGATAAAGCTCAATCCCAAAGACTTCGGTCTCCTTATTGACTTCTTCGGGGGCCAGCGCGACCTGAGGGAAAAGACCATAAGGGTCCTCCACAACCTGAGCTTCATAGAAGACCCTACCAGGGCGTTCAGGGCGGTCCGTTTTGCAGAGAGGTTCGGTTTCAAGCTGAGCAAGCATACAGAAAACCTCATGAAGTCCACGCTA
This sequence comes from Thermodesulfovibrionales bacterium, assembly GCA_919901585.1. Lineage (GTDB taxonomy): Bacteria > Nitrospirota > Thermodesulfovibrionia > Thermodesulfovibrionales > UBA9159 > CAKKPH01. Next base: position 16,673 of record CAKKPH010000083.1, read on the forward strand.
AGGATGAACCTCTTTGACAGGCTCTCCGGTTCGAGGCTCTATGACGAGTTGCTCATGACCTTCAACGAGACCGAACCTGTCAGGGCGATCAAGCGTCTTTCAGAATATGGCCTGCTGAAGGTTATTCATAGCAGCCTCACTTTTGATGAAAAACTCGAATCAAGGCTCAACTCAATACACGATACACTCTCGTGGTTCAATCTCCTCTTCCTTGAGGAGACGCCGGACAGGGGCACGATATATCTCATGACCCTGCTCTCTGTCCTGAACGAGGATGACCGGGAGACGGCCATTGCCAGACTCTCTGTCCCGCATAAGGAGGAGAGAATAAACAACGGCCTGAAAAAGGCAGGTGAGCTCATAAAGCTCCTGCCACTGCATGACCCTGCAAAGATATACAGGGCGTTCTACAACCTCGATATCGAGACAATACTCTTTCTGATGTCGATAGCGCATGACAACATGAGGAAAAAGGAGATATCTATCTATCTGATAGAGCTGAGGAAGATAAAGACCTTTTTAAAAGGCGATGACCTCAAGAAGATGGGCCTTATGCCCGGCCCGCATTTTTCGAAGATACTCGACGCAGTACTTGAGGAGAAACTAAGAGGAAATCTTAAGACCGTTGAAGGAGAAAAGGCATTTGTGCAGAGGATGTACTTAACCCCGGATAAACTGCAAGACATTAATAAGCAGGCTGCAAGAAATAATTAAAGCCTCTTCACCCAGACCACAGATGCTACATCATTGCAGACATCATAAAGAATAATCTCTATTTTTTCTTGACAATCGATGTTATATGTGTTACATATATAACATATGATACATTCAAAACGCATGGATGGCGTGAAATGGCTGTTGTTCTTTTACAGCGTGCCGGCAAGACCGGTGAGCAGCAGGATGCGGCTGTGGCGGAGGCTCTCAAAGGCAGGGGCGGTTCAGTTGAAGGGGTCTGTCTATATCCTCCCTGACACTGAGGAACACTATGAACTCTGCCAATGGCTTGTATCCGAGGTTATATCAAAGGGAGGAGAAGGGACTTTTGCAAGGGTGAGCGCGGTTGAGACTATGGACAACAGCGAGATAGCAGAGACATTCAGGGCGCAGAGGGAAAAGGATTATCGCAGCATCGGAAAAGGCCTTGAGGATATTGAACAGAGGATCAGCAGCATCAAAAAAGGCACAGAGGCTCAGGGGAACAAGGGCTTGCATGAAGCGTTCAATAAACTGCTCAAAGAATTCGAGGAGATTCGGAAGCTCGATTTTTTTTCATCAAAGGCCGGGGATGCCCTGAGCAAGAGGATAAAGGGAATTTCATTAGAGGTAAAGGGAATTTCCAAAACAGAATCTAAGAGCAGGAAAACAGAGATATTGCCAAAGCATATCAGAGACTATCAGCGCAGGAGATGGGTGACGCGGAAAAGACCTTTTGTTGACAGGATGGCGTCCGCGTGGCTGATAAGGAAGTTCATAGATAAGGATGCAGAATTTCGTTTTATCGACGAGAAGGATATGAAGGGATTGGACAAGAGGTTTGTGACCTTTGATATGCAGGGAGGGGAATTTACGCACATAGGCGATAACTGCACATTCGAGCATATTGTAAAGGCATTTGGCTTAAAGGACAGGGCTGTCAGAAAGATAGCGGAGATTGTCCACGAGCTTGACATAAAGGACGACAAGTTCAGGCATCCTGAGACAAACGGCATAGGAGAGATCCTGTCGGGAATAAGGACATCGGCAAAGAGTGATCCTGATGCGCTTGAGAAAGGCATGGCCGTTTTTGAGATGCTTTACGCATCTAAAACTTAACTAAAGGAGGAAATTAAAATGCCACCAGTAGTAAAACACTTGAGCACAAGTATTGAAAGAACAGGAAAAGAGTATCGTGAGGTTCACGAATGGCTCGACAATGACCCGGAGAAAAAAGCTGAAAGACATGACATTACAAAGATTTACGAACACGGAAAGATAATTGAGGAGGAATACGGCAAAGAAGGATTGCAGGAATACATACAACACATACAAGACGATCTGAAGGCCAAGTTTGAACATGTCCGGCATGATTTAGAAAAGGCGATAGCGGATACGCTGACGTATTTCGGGGTTAGATAGGAGGTTACCATGAACTATGCACCAACATGCCCAATATCAGGCTTAGGTAAACTGCTTTTGGCAACAGACGCCTCTGAATTCAGTGAAGGTGCGATAAGAGAGGCTATCAACTTTACTAAAATCTGCGCGAGCAAGCTGTATGCGATGTCTGTTGTGGAGGTTATTACGGATTACGAGGCGTTTTCACCACAGAAGATAGAAGATGCGATGGAGGCAGGAGTAAAAAGTCATCTTGAATCAGTAAAAACAAGGGCTAAAAATGAAGGCGTGGAGTGCGAAACCATAATTTCCTATGGTGAGCCTCATCAGAGCATTGTTGATGAGGCTGAGAAGAAAAATGTCGACATGATAATTGTCGGAAGGCGCGGCACAAAAGGACTGAAAAAACTCTTAATCGGCGAGGTAGCAGCAAAGGTTATCGGTCATGCGCCATGCAAAGTCCTTGTTGTGCCGAGAGCTGCGGTTATTAGATACAAAAACATTCTCGTCGCTACTGATGGTTCTGGACATAGCATTGCTGCTGCCGAAGAAGCTGTAAGGATCGCAAAGAGATGCGGAAGCAGCGTCATAGCGCTGTCATCCATACGCTCAAATGACGAGATAGGGGAAGCAAAAGCTAATGTAAGCAAAGTTATTGAAATGGCCCAAAAAGAAGGAATACCAGCCGAAGGAATAACGCCGATCGGCAAGTCCTACAATGTAATTGTTGAGACTGCGGGAGGAAGGGGCGTTGATTTGATTGTTATGGGAATACCTGTAAAAACAGCATTTCAGAAAATCTTTACAGGGAGTGCAACCGAGCAGGTCATTGGAAATGCGGGCTGTGCTGTTCTAATAGTAAAGGGTGAGGACAAATCCCCTGCTACGGTATAACAGAGACAAATAGGAGGGAATTAAGATGGCTTATAAGATCCAAGAATCTGATATTGACCTGCTCAGAGATGCAGGCGTTTCAGAAGATGACATAAAGCACTGTGTCAAGGTCGCTGAAAAGGCGCTTGAGGTCGCAGGGAGGCCAGGCGCTAAAGTTGATATGGAGCTTGTCGGCAGGGGTGCGCTTTTCCATGACCTCGGAAAGTCGAAAACCCATGAGATAGAACATGGAAGGGTCGGCGCTGAACTGGGAATAAGGTATGGTCTTCCTCCGCAGGTCATTGACGTTATGGAAAAGCACATCCGGGGCGGTCTTACAAAAGAAGAAGCTAAAGAACTCGGCCTGCCCGTAAAGGACTATACCCTCAGGACCCTTGAAGAAAAGATAGTGATCTATGCCGACAGGCTTGTGGATATTATTACTGACGGAATTGTTGTGATCAGAGACGAGAAAGAGGCAGAGAAACGCTTTGAGGAAATACTCAGGACATATCCGAAATATGGAAAGAATGACCTTACCCTGAACCGGTATCTCGGATACCACAGGGAGATACAGGCGCTTATTAACGTACAATGAGCCTGAGCCCTTTCCTGCTCCTTTGCACCACAGGGTTTTTTGCCATTTTCAGCTCTACAATATCGAAGAGCCCTGTGCTTCCTTTGTTTGCGTCAAGGCTCGGAGCTGACCCGGCAGGTGTCGGGTTCATTGCCTCTGTCTCGGCCTTTGCAGGGGTTGCTTTCAGCATCCCTGCAGGGATACTATCAGACAGGCTCGGCAAAAAAAAGATGCTCCTAATCTCTTCAGTCATCTTCTCTTCAGCCCCGTTCCTCTATCTTTATGTAACCAAGCTCTGGCAGCTTGCGATAATCAGGTTTTATCATGGGTTTGCAACAGCCATTTTCATGCCTGTTGCAATGGCCCTCGTCTCTGAGCTGTTCCATAGAGAAAGGGGCGAAAAGATGGGCTGGTTTTCTACTGCAACGCTTGCAGGCAGATTTTTGGCGCCGGTCACAGGGGGTATTATAATTAGTGCATTAGCCTTTGATGCCGCGCTGAGCTACAGGTTTGTCTATATCGTATGCGGCATTGCCGGTGTATCTGCATTTCTATTCGCATTTAGGATACCGGAACCGGTTAAAGTAAAAAACAAGGCTCAGCCATGGAAAGAAACCTTCAGTTCTTTCAGCGATGTCTTAACTAATAAGGACATTCTTATCGCCAGTGCGGTCGAGGCATTCATCCTGTTTGCGTACGGGACATTCGAGACCTTTCTTCCGCTTTATTCTTTAAAAAAAGGACTCACCCCTTACGAGGTTGGGATCTTCCTCTCCGCTCAGGTGATTACGCTTGCACTTTCAAAACCTGCAACGGGGAAATTCTCAGACAGGCACGGAAGGCAGTCGCAGATATTCGGAGGGGCATTGGTTGGCGCTGCCTGTATAGGAGCCTTTTCATTTTTTTCATCTTTTGTCCCGCTGCTGCTATTGAGCATGGCCTTTGGCCTCAGCCTCTCTATTGTGACCTCAGCCACATCAGCGTATATCGCTGACCTGAGCAACATGGAATCAAGGGGTTCTGCTATGGGCCTGCTCGGCTCTGTCATGGACATCGGGCATACTGCAGGACCTCTGGTTTCAGGATTCATTGCAGGGTTGTGGGGTTATCCGCACGCATTTGTAACAGCATCTGTCCTGCTTTTTTCAGCAGCCTTAATTTTTAAGGCTGCACAAAAGTGGATTGCATAAGGACATAACCCTTTACATTTCATCAATCTTTTGGCATTCTAAAATAAGATGAAGAAGAGTTTTGGGGTTATTGTTGCATCTGTTCTGCTCATTTTTCTGGTCTATACCGTAGCGGAGCTTTTAATCCCGCTACCTTTTGGCAGCAAGTCTATTGAGTTCGAG
>CAKKPH010000084.1 GCA_919901585.1 Thermodesulfovibrionales bacterium
GGGTTCAGCTTCAGTTCTGATGAAGCGCTTGATATGAGGATGGACAGATCACAGGGATTGACCGCTGATAAGATAGTCAACTCATACACAGAGAATGAGATCTGCCGGATACTCAACGAGTATAGCGATGAGAGGTTTGCAAAAAGGATAGCGAAGGCGATCGTAGATGCGAGGAGAAGAAAAAGGATCGCCAATTGCACTGAACTTGCAGGGATAGTTAGTGAAGTTTACAAGGGAAAGTCGCGGCGCGAAAAGATCCATCCGGCAACAAGGACATTTCAGGCATTGAGGATATGTGTGAATGATGAACTGAGCGAAATCAAAAAAGGGCTTGAAGAGGCTGTGGATCTGTTGAATACAGGCGGCAGGTTATGTGCAATCTCTTATCATTCAAACGAGGACCGGATTGTAAAGAATTTCCTGCGTGAGGCTGACAGGCACGGGATTGTGAGGGTGATCACTAAAAAACCAACAATTGCATCAAGCGAGGAAGCAAGGCAGAACCCCTCTTCAAGGAGCGCAAAACTCAGGGGTGCAGAGAAGATATGAGCTTTGTAAGGCAGAGAAGTTTAATGTCATATCTTGTTGTACCGCTGTTGGCGTCTGTTTTGTCGGCCGGTTTTTTCGGTATTGTCTGGCTGAGGTCCAATATTGTCTCGACAGAGTATCGTATCAGCGAGCTCGAGAACAGGAAGATGGAGAGCATGAGAGAGACTAAGATGCTTATGGCTGAAAGGGCTTCGGTATTGTCAATGAAGAAGGCAGAAAAAAGGATTGTGACTGAACTCGGCCTGGCCTTTCCTGACAGGAAAAAAGTTCTTTATGTCGATATTAGGAAGACAGGCCCGCAGAGGGCTTCAGTCGGATTAAATCAAAGTGAGGTCAGGTGAGAAAAAGGGCAGTTATCATAAACACTGCCATAATCTTCGGGTTTGTTATCGTAATGCTGCGCCTGATGGATATAATGCTGTTAAAACACGGGCAGTTTTATGAGAGGGCAAAGACACAGCAGGTAAAGCAGGAAGATGTTCAGGTCAGGCGCGGCATTTTGTTTGACAGGCAGGGGAGGGAGCTTGCAGTCAACCTCGAACTCGAATCAGTCTATGGTGACCCGTTTGCTATGGTTTCTCCTGAGAAGACGGCATATGAGCTGTCGATGATTACCGGCAGGCCTGAAAAAGCAATTCTGACAAAACTCTCGTCCGGCAGCAGGTTCGTATGGCTCGAGAAAAAGATCGAGCCGGAACTCGCTGCTAAGGTCAAGGCAATGAAGACGAGTGGTATTTATCTGGTCCCTGATGCAAAGAGGTTCTACCCTAAAGGCATACTCGCCTCGCATATCCTCGGGTTTGTAGATATAGATAACAGAGGGCTCGAGGGGGTTGAGCTTAAGTACAATGACCATCTGAACAGCAGCAGCAGGAAGGTAACCTTCGAAAGGGATGCAAGCGGCAGGAAGATGTCGAGAGGGGTTGAGATGGAGGCCAAGGGGAATAACCTTGTCCTGACAATAGACGAGGGGCTTCAGTACATTGTCGAGTCAGAGCTCGACAATGCAATTAACAAATGGCGTGCCCCTGCGGCTGCAGCTATAATGATGGACCCCTATACCGGAGAGGTACTCGCCCTTGCAAACAGGCCGACTTTTGACCCGAATTATCCGGCAAAGAACAAGGACTATGAAAGGAGGAACCGGGCGATTACTGACTGCTATGAACCCGGTTCGACCTTCAAGATAATCGTCGGGACTGCTGCAATAGAGGAAAATGCAGTAAAGCTCGACACGAAGTTCGACTGCAGCCGGGGTGCGGTTGAAGTCGGCGGCAGGCTTATACATGACGTCCACAAACACGGTGTGCTTACATTTAAAGAGGTTATTCAAAAGTCTTCAAATGTGGGGTCAATCATGATCGGCCTGAAACTCGGGAAGGAAAAGGTGTACAAGTATGCAAAGCGGTTCGGTTTTGGTGAAAAGAGCGGCATTGACCTCCCGGGCGAGGTTTCAGGGCGGATAAGGCCTCCTGAAAAATGGTCAGGTATGTCTATAGGTTCTGTTTCGATCGGTCAGGAAGTGGCTGTAACGCCTCTTCAGGTTCTCAGGGCCTACTCAGCAATAGCAAACGGCGGCTTGCTGGTAACACCGCATATTGTGTCGAGGGTGATATCCCCTGAGGGTAAGCCGGTATGGTCATCCAAGCCGGAGTTTAAAAGGGTTATTTCTCAAGCCACTGCAGAGATATTCAGGGATATACTCAAGACTGTTACTGAGGGAGGGGGGACTGCACAGACCGCATCAGTGAGCGGCAACCTTGTTGCGGGAAAGACAGGCACTGCTCAGGTCATAGACCCTCGTACGAAGAAATACTCTAAGGAAAAGTTTGTGAGTTCCTTTGTGGGCTTTGTGCCTGCGGACAACCCGAAGATAGCGCTTATCGTTATAGTGTATGAACCGAAGGGCCAGATATATGGCGGTGTTGTGGCAGCACCTGTGTTTAAGAAGATATCAGAAAGTGCCTTGTCATACATGAATGTACCGAGGGATGACTCCAAAGGGAATATACTGGTGGTTTCGAAATGAGATTAGGAGACTTATTGTCAGAATGCACGTATGAAGAAGTTATAGGCCTCAGGGAACAAGGAGACCATGGACTCCGGCCCGTTGAGGACGGACGCTTCTCCGGCACTGATATTTCGGGTATAGAGTATGATTCCAGGAGAGTGAAAGAATACGTTTTGTTTGTGGCGATCAGAGGTGAAAACTATGACGGCCATAATTTCGTAGGAGATGCTCTCAAGAGAGGTGCAGCAG
>CAKKPH010000085.1 GCA_919901585.1 Thermodesulfovibrionales bacterium
AAAATTAATAGACCTTCCCAATTAGGCTTTACGTCCCAATTAGGCTTTACACACGGCTCCCCGATCGTGATATACCGGTTCAGATTATCTCCATAAACGCGCATTTGAGATATTCCGTCTCCGGCATTGACAGCAGCACCGGGTGGTCCTTTGCCTGCGACCGCATCTCTATGAGCCTGACCTGCCTGCATGCGTCTCTGGCGGCTGACCGTAACATATCTATGAATGATTCTTTATCTATGTGATACGAACACGAGGACGTTGCAAGCAGCCCGCCTTTCTTTAAAATACGCATTGCATTGGCATTTATCTCCCTGTAACCCCTTAAGGCATCTTTTACCTGTGTCTTGCTCTTTACGAATGCCGGGGGGTCAAGGACTATGAAATCGTATTGCTTCTTTAATGATATCTCTTCCTTCAGGAACCCAAAGACATCAGCCTTAATGAATCTGCACTTCTCTGAAAGTCTGTTAAGCTCAGCATTCCTCTCTGCAACCGAGATCGCAGTTTCTGACCCGTCAACGAATATTACGGATTCATTATTTCTAACAAGATGAATTCCCCACGCCCCTGTATTGCAGAAAAGGTCGAGCCCCTCTCCGCCTTTCACAAGCCTGCTAAATGCGATACGGTTTTCCCTCTGGTCAAGGAAAAAGCCTGTCTTCTGGCCAGACATAGGATTTATCTCAAAAGAGAGCGATTTTTCGTGAATTATCGGAAGCCTGTCAAGAGCGCCCTTAACTATCCTCTTATCCTGCCTTAGCCCTTCAAGCTGACGCGAATGGCTGTCATTTCGGAGTACGATCAAAGAAGGCGAAAAAATTTCATCAAGAATCCCGAGGATAACATCAGTCCATCCCTCCATACCCATAGTCAGTATCTGTACTGAAAGACAGTCCGCATACTTGTCAACAATAAGGCCGGGGATAAGGTCTCCCTCGCTGAAGACTACCCTGAAGGAATCAAAATCACTTAAAAACCTTTTGCGGTATTCTATTGCTGCTATGATCCTTTGCCTGAAAAACTCAGTATTTATATCTTCCCTCTGTGTGGTGAGAATCCTCACGGCGATAAGGGAGTGAGGGTTTATATAGCCTAAACCGAGAAAGGCGTCCTTCCTGTCTCTAAGTTCAACAAGAGACCCGGGGCTGAACTTCTTCGGGTTCGTCTTCAGCTCATTAGAGAAAACCCACAAATGGCCCGCGAGTATCCTCGATGTGCGGTTAAGATAGACAACGTCCATGTACTATAATGGAGCATACTGATTTTGAAATGCAAATTGCCTTGTCTGGAATCTTTGCATTTTTGGCTTATGAGGTGATAAAATTTATAATTCTTATATAATCACGGGGAATGAAGGTGGAACTCTCGAAGCTCACAATATCAGAACTCAGAGGACTCCTTGACAGGAAAGAGGTCACTGTCAGGGAAGTAGTCGATTCCGTCTATAAAAGGATTGATTCTGTCGAGGACAGGATCAGGGCTTTTGTCACAATTACGCGGGACAAGGCATATGAAATGGCCTCTGTTTCAGGCAACAGAGCAGTAAACGATAATTCCATGCCGCTCAGAGGCATACCAATAGCAGTAAAAGACAATATGTGCACAAAGGGCATAAGGACAACATGCTCTTCAAAGATACTCCACAGCTTTATCCCTCCGTATGAGAGCACAGCCACAGCGCGTCTGATTGAGAACGGCTATATACTCACCGGCAAGACAAATCTTGATGAGTTCGCAATGGGGTCATCAACGGAAAATTCAGGATTTCATACTACGAGAAACCCGTGGGATCTCGAAAGGATTCCCGGGGGCAGCAGCGGCGGTTCTGCAGCAGCAGTCGCCTCTGATGAATGCATTGCTGCCCTCGGTTCTGACACGGGCGGGTCAATAAGACAGCCCGCAGCGCTCTGCGGCATTGTCGGCCTTAAACCTACGTATGGACGCGTATCGAGATATGGCCTTGTCGCGTTTGCATCATCCCTTGACCAGATAGGGCCTCTGACCAAGAATGTAATGGACTCTGCAATAATGCTGAATGCCATATCAGGACATGACCCTCTCGATTCTACATCAGCAGAGGCCGGTGTGCCTGACCATACATCCACTCTCGGAAGAGATATAAAGGGCATGAAGATCGGGATCCCGAATGAATATTTTATCGATGGGATGGACAAGGATGTGGAAGGAGCGGTAAAAAAAGCTATAAACCAGCTTGAATCACTCGGTGCCGTACCCGTTGAAGTTACCCTGCCTCACACCAGCTATGCTGTCGCGGCATATTACATCCTCGCCACGTCAGAGGCATCGTCTAACCTTGCAAGGTATGACGGGGTGAAGTACGGGTTCAGGGCGGCGGGCAAGGACCTGCTCGAGACATATATGAACACAAGGGCTCAGGGATTCAGCCCTGAGGTGAAGAGAAGGATAATGCTCGGCACGTATGCCCTTTCCTCAGGCTATTACGATGCATACTATAAAAAGGCACAGCAGGTGAGGACATTAATAAAAAGAGACTTCGAAGAGGCGTTCAAGGCTGTGGATGTGATTGTTACTCCGACAACGCCCACTGCAGCATTTAAGATTGGAGAAAAGGCTGATGATCCTTTACAGATGTATCTATCTGATATATTCACTATCTCTGTCAATCTTGCAGGTGTGCCTGGAATTTCTATCCCCTGCGGATTCACATCAAACAGTTTACCTATCGGCTTGCAGATAATTGGAAAACACTTTGACGAGGAAACTGTACTAATGGCCGCTTACGCCTATGAACAGAGTACAGAGTGGCACAAGAGGAAACCATGTCTATAAGGAATTATAAGGAATTAGATATTATGACCTACGAAGCAGTGATAGGCCTCGAAGTCCATGCTCAGATGATGACAGAATCGAAGATGTTCTGCGGATGTCCGACAAAATTCGGCTCTGAACCGAATAGCCAGACATGTCCTGTATGCATCGGCATGCCTGGCGTCCTGCCTGTGATAAACAGGAAGGCAGTCGAATTCGCGGTCAGGACAGGCCTTGCTGCTGACTGCACGATATCATCCTACAGCCGGTTCGCCAGGAAAAACTATTTTTACCCTGATCTGCCGAAAGGTTACCAGATTAGCCAGTATGAACTGCCAATGTGTGAAGGCGGTCACATAGATATAGTTGTCGATGGCGTAAAGAAAAGAGTTGGACTGACGCGCATTCACATGGAAGAAGACGCCGGCAAGAATATCCATGAAGGTACAGGCAATTACAGTTTTGTTGATCTGAACCGTGCAGGGACTCCCCTGATGGAGATAGTGTCCGAACCTGATATAAGGAGCCCAAAAGAGGCTGCGGAATATATGAAAAAAATAAGAGCCATAGTGCGTTATCTTGGCGTCTGTGACGGCAATATGGAACAAGGCTCCCTCCGGTGTGATGCAAATGTCTCTGTACGACCTCTGGGACAAAAAGAATTTGGTGTTAAGGCCGAAATAAAAAATATAAACTCCTTCAGGTTTGTTGAGAAGGCTCTGGAATACGAGATAAAACGACAGATTGGCATACTTGATGATGGAGGTAGGATTATACAGGAGACGAGACTCTGGGATCCATCGACAAACACCACACAGTCCATGAGGACAAAGGAAGAGGCGCATGATTACAGGTATTTCCCTGAGCCGGACCTTGTGCCTATTGTTGCTGATGAGAAATGGATTGATGAGATACGGGACTCTCTTCCTGAACTGCCTGATGCAAAGAGAGAAAGGTTTATATCAGAATACGGTTTGCCGGAATATGATGCTGACTTCCTGACATCAGAAAAAGCAATTGCACAATGGTTTGAAGATGCTGTCAAGGCAGGAGCAAATCCTAAAGCGGCATCAAATTGGATGATGGTCGAGCTAACGGGCCTTCTTAATGAAGAAAATAAAAACATGGATGAATGCCCTCTTAAGCCTGTTCAACTTGCGGGTATGTTACGACTCATCGATAATGGAACTATCAGCGGCAAGATTGCGAAGACCGTTTTTGAGGAGATTTATAAAACAGGCAAGGATGCAGATGCAATAGTCAAAGAAAAAGGGCTTATTCAGATAAGCGATACCGGAGAGATAGAGAAGATCGTAGATGAGGTGATTGCCAAAAACCATGCAGAAGCAGAGAGATTCAGGGCTGGAGATGAAAAGCTCATAGGCTTCTTTGTCGGCCAGGTGATGAAACTGACAAAGGGAAAAGCTAACCCACAGGTCGTGAATGACCTGCTCAGGAAGAAACTCTCTTGAACACTAAACCTTGAATCCTGAATTGTCCCTTCCCGATCTCCAGACTGCGTACGCCCTCTGAATAACGGTTACATGCGTCAGCACAAACATTATCCAGAGCACAGGCAATAACCAGCCTGTCAATAAAGCAAAAATCAGCATGATTATCCTCTCAGGTCTTTCCATCAGTCCTTCCCTGTTGTCTATCCCGAGCCCCTCTGCCCTTGCCCTTGCATAACTAACAAGCAAGGCGCCGAGCATTGTCCCGAGGCTCAGGAAGGAGCCTGTATGGTCGCCGCCTGACGCGAGATACCATGCTATCGAGAGCAGTATAAAGGCATCAGAGTATCTGTCGAGAAGGGAGTCGAGGAATGCGCCGAACCTCGATGTCCTGCCGTTGACCCTTGCAACCACACCATCAAGGATATCGAAAATGCCCCCGGAAAGGATCAGCAATCCTCCTGCAAGCAAGTTAAAGGGTATAACAAGTGCAGCAATGGTCGTTATCAGGAAACCAGCTAAGGTCAGGAAATTGGGGTGTATGCTGATCACCCTCGCAACAGGGAAAAGAGGCTTATCGAGAAAATGACCCAACCTGTGGCTGATCATCTTTGTTTGGTCCTGTCTGAAGATACTGTTAAATTACAACCTCTCACCATCAGAAGAGTATTACCTCAACCGTATCACCTTCCTGAATCCCCCTTACATGAGACGGCAATACAACAACCCCTGCTGCCTTGACCAGGGTGCGGATAAGCCCGGACTTGCCGAGCACGGGCACTGCCCATAATTCACCGCCTCTCTCTTCTATCGAGACCCTGACATGTTCTTCCCTTCCTGAGCCCGAGGATATATTTTTTGCAATCCTTGCATGAACAGACCTCCTCGTGTTCAGACTTATATTTTCAGTTGCACCTGTGAGCCTCCTTATGACCGGCCTCACGAACAACTCAAAACATACAGTCACTGCAGCAGGGTGTCCCGGAAGCCCAAAAACCGGTTTCCCTCCTATTACCCCTCCGATAGTAGGTTTGCCTGGCTTAAGTGCGACCCCGTGAAACAGGACACCCGGAGAACCGAGACTGTCGATGATGCTGTGTGTCATATCCTTTGTGCCAACAGAACTCCCGCCTGTAATAATAACCATATCAGAGTCCTCAATAGACTCCCTGACAACATCCCTTATCGCATCGTAAGAGTCCTTGAACAGGCCCTTTTTTACAGGAACCGCTCCGCACTCCATTGTCAGGCCAAAGAGGTTGTATGAATTAACATCCCTCACCTGTCCAGGCTTAAGAGGACTTTCAGCAGGCACTATCTCATCACCTGTAGATATTATTGAGACACGGGGTTCAGCGTATACATCCACCAAGGTTATCCCGAGTGCAGCGAGCGCAGCGATGTCCTGAGGCCTAAGCGTGCTGCCCCTTGCGAGCACCATCTCACCCTTTTTTATATCCTCGCCTGCTGATATCACATTTTCTCCGGGAGCTGCAGGTTTGAGCACCTCGATAAGGCCTCCGTCAACCTGCTGCGTATGCTCGAACATCACAACTGCATCGCTGCCCCCGGGCAGCATCCCGCCCGTCGCTATCTTTGCTGCAGCCCCTCTTTTGACGATAAAACGAGGCTCCTCGCCCATAAGGATATCGCCGGTTATGTTCAGATATGCAGGCAAGCCCTCAGTTGCGCCGAAGGTGTCTGCTGAAATAACTGCATAACCATCAACAGTCGACCGCGAAAAGGCAGGTAGGTCTTCTGAAGAGTAAATGTTTTCGGACAGGACCCGCTGATATGCTTTCTCGATCAATATCCTGACTGTGGTGGAGGGCTCTCTAACACTGATATGCTCAAACAGCAGTCTCTGAGCCTCATGGACAGGGATGGCATCCTCTCTGCCGAGCATATCGCGCATTATTACAGTATATGCATCAACCTTTTATTGTAATATCAATGGACAACAGCTATAGGATTGTCATTGATAACTGCCGAATCCCTTCCATTGCTCAGGATGTCAACTATCCTGTCGATGGATTCGATATGGAACTGCTGTATCTCCTCCCTCGAAAAGTACGGGAAGATTGAGGCACTGATGGCAGTTCTATGTGCAAGGCTGACAGGCCTCTCCTTATTAAAGACTGAAAGAAAAAGCATTCCCTTAAATATCCTCTTGTTCGTCTTAAATGAAAACAGCGCCCTCTCGAGTGACTTTTCGAGAAAGATATCATTCCTCTGCTGCACATTCCTGTCTATCCTCACTGCCTGCACCCAGTATTTCCTGTCAATAATCCTGTCTGCCCTTATCTCGTTTAGGGTATGGCCGATGTTCTTTGTATTATTTGTGAAACTCCCGTGCGCAACCGTATCTGCTGCAAGATGGCTCATATAACCATAAACAAAGGCCTTCTGCTGCTGAGTCCTTGCAGAGTCAAGCAGGTTCAGCGCAACATCCCAGCTATGAGGATGCTTGTCATCGGGAAGGAACTTCTTTCCTATTATGATGTCTGCCATCAGATTGCCGTAGAGAAAGTCATGTCTGTACTTTTTAAGCAGGGAATATATGCCTGCAGGAAGGAGATAACCGAGAGAGAGTATCTCGCTGCCGAGATAGACATGAGTAAGCGGCCCCCAGGCAAATGCAATAGACGGCAATAGCAGGACAGAAAGAAAAAATACTATCTTTAAAAACCTCATTTCATCTCCTTTAATAAAGTCGACAGGAGCCTGACTCCAACGCCGGTTGCTCCCTTAAGTGTATACGGCCTGTCCTTGTCAGCCCAGGCTACAGAGGCGATGTCGAGATGCACCCATGGAACCTCGCCAGCGAACTCTTTCAAAAAATATGCTGCTGTAACAAGCGAACCTGTCTTGCCTCCTGTATTTTTAATGTCGGCAATATCGCTCTTTATGTACTCTCCGTATTCCTCGTAAAGCGGCATCTGCCACACCCTCTCGTATGTCTCGTCACCTGCAGCCTTCATCCTGCTTATCAGAGGATCATCATTACCCATCATAGCAATCGCCTCATTGCCGAGGGCCACTGAGCAGGCTCCTGTAAGTGTTGCTATATCTATTATAGCCTTTGGCTTTAATTTTTTTGCATATCCTATGGCGTCTGCAAGTGCGAGCCTGCCCTCTGCATCGGTATTTATTATCTCGACTGTCTTGCCGTTTATGGTCCTGACAATGTCACCGGGTTTTGATGCAGAGCCACCGGGCAGGTTCTCTGCTGCAGGCAAAATACCTATAAGGTTCAGCGGCAGCTTATATCCAGAAGCGAGCCTTATGACAGCAAGCACAACAGCACCCCCTGCCATATCGTACTTCATTTTTTCCATGCCCTCACCCGGCTTTATAGAGATGCCTCCGCTGTCAAAGGTGATGGACTTCCCGATTAATGCAACAGGCGCTCCATCGCCTCCATTATATCTCAGTACAATGAACTTAGGCGGCTCGACCGAGCCTTTCGAGACAGAAAGGTAAGCTCCCATGCCTTCTCTTTCCGAATCTTTCCTCTCCAAAACCCTTACCGATACCTTTCCTTTTGCAAGCGATTTAGCCACATCTGCAAGCCTGCCCGGAGTCATATCATTTGACGGTGTATTAATAAGGTCCTTGGCAAAGTTCACAGTTGACGCAAGCGCTGTAACCCATTTGATTGATTCACGGAGATGCTTATCAGGCCTGCTGATGACCATCATGCTTTTGAGGCCCTTTGCCTCTTTATCTGATTTATACTTACTGAATTTATAAACAGCCAGCAGGCTCCCCTCGACAAAATCTGACGGCAAATGCCCGAGAGATGATAAATAACGTGCGGATAGCGCAATATCCTTCAGCCCGAGGCCGGCAAGAAGAGATGCTGCCTTGCCGCCTGCCTGTCTTATCTTCTCTCTTGATATCTCTTTCTTCCTGCCAAGACCGGCCAATAAAATCCTGTCCGGCCTTATCATGTCACTTGTATGCAGCAATGTCATTTGATTATGTTTACCCTCAAACTCGCCTGAGGAAATTATTTTTTTGATGAGGCTGCCTGCTGCAGGACCAATATACTTTAAACTGGCTCCTGCATCACCTTCGCATAAAGGCAGGATGAGTGCGTCAGAGGCGCAATCTGCCTCTTTTATATCTTTGAGGTAGACTTTCATAGATTCAACACGGCTTTTTTTATTTTATCATAAATCATGACAGGATGCCATCAAAACTTGTTCTGTCTTGTGATTATTGCTTTTGATTATTGCTGTTGACTAAGCCGGAGCTTTTGTGTTAATTTTTCTGAATATCCCTAATAGGAGACCTTATGGCAAGCAAGAAATCTAAGCAACCTAAAAAGAATATCCAGGCAAGAAAGCCTGCAGTCAAGGTGAAGAAGTCTGACAAGAAAATGGAAAAGGTCAATAAATCCAATAAAACAAAGGGCATCACCAAGACAACAAAAACCATAAAAACAACGAAACCAAAAGTGGTGGGCAAGCCGGCCGCCATAAAAACAAAAAAGAGCATAGCGACTGCAAAAACTGCTAAGAACAGATCAAAGGAACCTTTCGATAAAACAAAGAAAAATCTGACCCCAAGAGAAAAGGCAATACAGAGGATGAGACAGAAGCTGCTGATGCAGAGGGCATCTTTGCTCGCTGAGGCTGAACAGGCGTTGAATTCACTGCCCGGCCAGACAATATTCCCTGACCTCGGTGACCAGGCAAGCGCAGAGGTAGACAGAAACTTTATGCTCCGGCTCAGGGGCCGCGAACAGAAGCTCCTGAAGAAGATCGATTCGTCCATAGAAAAGGTCGACAACGGCACATTCGGCATATGCGAGGTATGCGGGCAGGATATAGACCTCAAGAGATTAGAGGTGAGGCCTGTAACAACCATGTGCATACAATGCAAGTTGGAGCAGGAAGAGGAAGAGAAGCTGAGGGGGACATAAGTTATATTGCCGTTAACTTAATCGCTAAATCCTTAAAGCCTTTTTTGCCCGCCAGGACCGATACCCGGGATCCATCACCCGCACTTCTCCTTAAAATATGATGGAGGCCCTTCATATCGCCTTAAATCTTGACAGAATCAGGCAAGTTAATATATAAAATCAGAATGAATGAATATCTTAAAATAAGGCATATTTATGATAAAGCGTGATTCCCTGCGGGACCTCATTTCGATACAGGACAGGGTAAACCGGCTATTTGAGGATGCTCTTAATACAGGCAAAACGACCGGCGAGACCCCGAAAGGGACATGGTCTCCTGCTGTCGACATCTTCGAGACAGAAAATGAATTTGTCGTCAAGGCTGAGGTGCCTGAGATAAAACAGTCCGACATAGACATAAGGGTTCAGGGCAATATCCTTACCATCGAGGGCGAGCGTAAGCTCTATACTACTACGCTGGAGGGCTATCACAGGATAGAGCGTGCCCACGGAAGGTTTGTGAGGTCATTCCTCCTCCCGGGTACTGTAGATCAGGACAATATCAGGGCTACCCTTAAGGACGGCATACTGACGGTCTCACTCCCTAAGATGATTGAAGTAATGCCCAAACAAATAGAGATAACAGAGAGATAGGTGTTATTAAGGCAGTATTAAGTGCCTTGTATTCATCTTAGGTAATTAGTCTTTAGTCTTTATTTCCAGATACTAACTTATTTTTGCTGAAAGGAAGCTGATGGGAACGATACGCGTTGCGATCGCAGGCGTCGGAAACTGTGCAAGCTCACTGGTTCAGGGAGTAAATTACTATAGAGAGCTCGGAGAAGACCATCCGGACAGGTCTCTGGGCCTCATGCATTACGACATCGGTGGCTATAAGCTGCATGATATCGATTTTGTTGCAGCCTTTGACATCGATAAAAGAAAAACAGGAAGGCCACTTTCTGAGGCTGTGTTTGCGAAACCAAACATCACTAAGGTCTTTAATCCGGACCTGCCTGACTATCCCGTCAAGGTCGAGATGGGAACAGTGCTTGACGGTGTAGCCCCGCATATGAAGGACTTTCCTGAGGACAGAAGGTTCATCGTCTCTGACAGAAAGCCGTGCAATGTTGTACAGGTCTTAAAAAAATCAGGGGCTGACATCCTTATCAGCTATATGCCTGTCGGCGCAGTGAAGGCGACCGAACATTATGCTGAGGCCTGTCTGAAGGCTGGCGTAGGTTTTATAAATTGTATCCCTGTCTTTATAGCCTCTGACAAGTCCTGGGCAAGGCGTTTTGAAGAAAGGCGCATCCCTGTAATAGGTGATGATATCAAGAGTCAGATCGGTGCAACGATCATCCACAGGACCCTGACCCGGCTCTTTGAAGACAGGGGCGTGAAATTTGACAGCACTTACCAGCTCAACGTAGGCGGCAATACGGATTTCCTTAACATGCTCAACCGCAGCCGCCTTAAGCTAAAAAAGATATCCAAGACAGAGGCTGTCCAGTCCCAGATGAACAGCCCGCTAAACAGCGAAAGCATTCATATCGGCCCTTCTGATTATATCCCATGGCTCCATGACAACAAGGTCTGTTTCCTCAGGATGGAAGGAAGGATCTTCGGCAATATCCCCATAAATCTCGAGATGAGGCTTTCTGTGGAAGACTCTCCCAACAGCGCAGGGGTCGTCATCGATGCAGTCAGATGCTGCAAGCTCGCTCTCGACCGCAGGACAGGAGGTGTTCTGTTATCTCCGTCTGCATATTTCATGAAGCACCCCATAAAACAGTTCTCTGACGAGACAGCGAGGGAGATGCTCAATGAGTTTATCTCAGGCAACAGGGAGAGATAGGAGGTAACGTTATGACAGAGATCGCATTAAAAGTCGATGGCATGAGCTGCCGGCACTGCGTCATGAGGATCAAAAAGGCTCTTGATTCCCTGAAAGGCGTCATCTCCGCTGATGTGGCTATCGGGCTTGTTAAAGTCAAATTTGACGCTTCAGTTATCAGAAAAGAGGATATCGGAAAGGCTATTGAAAATTCAGGCTACAAGGTAACCGGCGGTTAACAACAGAGTGCTGCATAATTACCTTAGGCCCCTCTCAAGGCACCTCCGGTTCTCTTGACAAGGGTTTCCACAATATCCCTATGGACAGACTCTATCTCAAGGTCGGTCAATGTCCTGTCCTTTGCCCTGTACCGTATATTAAAGGCAAGACTCTTCATGCCGTCAGGGATGTTTTTGCCCTTGTAAGAATCGAAGATAACTGCTTCTTCAATCAAGTCCGATTTATAGTTCCTGATAAGGTCTATGACATCTCCTGCCCTGAGAGACTCATCAACGATCATTGCTATGTCCCTCTCGATATAGGGGTATCTTGGTATAGGAGTGTATACCATCGCATCCGGGATCAGAGACATAAGCATATCGAGGTCGGTCTCGAGCATAACCACCTCAGGTTTTGAGAGCTTAAGAGAGAGAGCTTCTGTTATATCTGGGTGCAGCACACCGATATAACCGGCCTTCTTCCCTGACAGGTATATATCAGATGACTTGCCTTTATGCAGGAACATCTCGGACGATGGCTGAAACCTGACATCTTCAATTTTTAATTCCTTAATGACAGCCTCAAGCGCACCTTTTACAGTATATAAATCCGGAGCGTCCTCTTTCCAGAGGACTGGCGACTTATCCCTCAGGTATATAGCTCCGAGATGGTGCACTTCATGAGGCAGGGGTTCTCCTGATGCAGTGAATACCCTCGCTGTTTCAAAAAGTCTTACATCCCTGATGCCCATAGAAACATTATGAACGAGATTCCGGATAAGCGAAGGTGTTATGGTTGTCCTCAGGTGTGACTCCTCAACATTAAGGGGGTTTCTCAGGACAACCGTCTTCCTGCGCGGGTCATCCTGACTTATGTTCAGCAGGTCGAGCATAGAATAGTTCATAAAGCTGTAGTTAACGACCTCGGAGAAACCGGACCTCCTCAGAGACTCTTTAATAAGCGACATATACGAATAGTGCTTGCTCTTCCTGCCTCCGGACACAGGGACCCTCGGCACTGTAACAGGTATCCTATCATAGCCGTGGAACCTCGCAATCTCCTCTACTATGTCAATCTCGTTCTTCACGTCTGTTCTAAAAGATGGCGCTGTTGCAAAAAAACAGTCGGCCGCCTTTTCGACACCGAAACCGAGTCTCTTCATTATGCCTGTCATCTCATCCTCTGACAGTGCAGTGCCGAGTGTCCTGTTTATCTTCTGATACCTTGCCTTTATCTTCTTGGAATCATACGGTCTGGGATATGCATCCACCCTTTTTGATACAGTCCCGCCTGTTATGCGTGCAATCAGCCCTGCAGCCCTGTCGAGCGCCTTTACGAGGCCTTCTATATCTGTTCCCCTCTCAAACCTGTACGAGGCCTCGGTCTTCAATCCGAGTGTCCTTGACGTCCTCCTTATGGATGACGGATAAAAATATGCGCTCTCGAGAAATACGTTCTTTGTCTTCCCGCTCACCTCTGTATCAGCACCGCCCATGACTCCTGCTATCGCAACAGGCCTTGCCGAATCCCATATTAGCAGGGCATTTTCAGAGAGATCGCGATCAACGCCGTCGAGTGTCTTTATCTTGCTGCCTGCTGAAGCCCTCGCAACCCGTATGGCCCTGGCATTCAGCGTGTCCATATCAAAGGCGTGAAGCGGATGTCCCATTTCGAGAAGCATATAGTTTGTTATATCGACTATATTGTTTATGGGTCTCATGCCGCACTTCTCTATCCTCTTTTTTATCCAGTCAGGCGAATCTGCTGTTTTAACGCCTATTATTGCCCTTCCGGCATACCTTTGGCAAAGGTCGTCGTCAATAATCCCGACATTCACCTCACAAGGTCCGCCCTCTTCCCCTATATCAGATTCAGGCATCTTAAGAGGCAGGTCCAAAAGCGCTGCCAGCTCCCTTGCTATTCCGATGATACTCAGGCAATCCGGCCTGTTAGGGGTCACATTAACCTCGAGCACAGTGTCGCCGTCAATTTCTTCAGAAGCCTCTACCTCAAGCCCTACCATAGTCAGCTTCATGCTGACCTCGCCTGCACTCAGGTCAAAATCGAGAAACTCTCTTAACCATTCTATCGGGATACGCATATTATCACCTAAAATTGCCTAAGGAACCTGATATCGTTCTCGAAAAACATCCTTAAATCATCAATCGAGTACTTAAGCATTGTTATCCTCTCAACGCCCATCCCGAAGGCAAAGCCTGTATAGGCATCAGGGTCATAACCGGCCATCTCGAATACCCTCGGGTTTACCATTCCGGCTCCGAGCACCTCTATCCATCCGGAACCTTTGCAGACCCTGCAGCCTGTGCCGCCGCAGAGTATGCAGCCTATATCGACCTCAGCGCTCGGCTCGGTAAAAGGGAAATAGCTCGGTCTGAACCTCACAGGCACATCCTTATCAAATATACGGCGGACAAAGACCTCAAGTATTCCCTTAAGGTCGCTGAAAGATATGTCAGTGTCAACCATCAGTCCCTCAACCTGATGAAACATGGGCGTGTGAGAGACATCTGCATCACACCTGTATACCTTGCCGGGTGCTATGAAACTGAGGGGCGGTTTCTTCTTCTCCATCACCCTGACCTGAACAGGCGAGGTATGGGTCCTCAGGAGGACATCATCGTTTATGTAGAATGTGTCCTGCATGTCTCGCGCAGGATGGTCTTTCGGTATATTTAAAGCCTCGAAATTATAGTAGTCCTGCTCGACTTCCGGTCCAACCTCTATATCGAAACCCATGCTTACGAATATATCAATAATCTCTTTCAACACCCTGTTTATCGGGTGGACACTGCCTGCTGCTGTATATTTGCCTGGCAGTGTGATATCAAGCGCTTCAGACGCAAGCTTTTTGTCCAGCTCTATCCTCTTAAGAAAGCGCTCCCTCGCATCCGTCTCATTTTCGATAAATACCTTTACTTCATTGACAAGCCTTCCGAAGGCAGGCCTCTCGCTTTCTGAAACTGTCGAAAGTGATTTCAGCTTTGCAGTCAGGATACCCTTTTTGCCGAGGTATTTTATCCTTATCTGCTGAAGGTCATATAATGAGCCTGCTGCGGCCAGCTCATGTATGAATCTGTTTTTTATTTCCTGTATATCCAGCATTATCTTCCCGGTGAGTTTAAAGGTTGGAGGGCAGTCAGGGTGCATCTGTAATGGACACTGACTGCCGGTTGCTGTTTATCTAAGATGCAAGCTTCTGCTTTACTGTCTCTGCAATCCGGGTGAAGGCAGCAGGGTCATTGTATGCAATATGGGCAAGCGCCTTTCTATCGAGACCAATCTGCGCCTTTTTAAGGCCTGATATTAACTGGCTGTAGGTCAAGCCCGCAGCCCTTGCAGCAGCGTTGATCCTTATAATCCAGAGGGACCTGAATTCTCTTTTCTTTGCCTTCCTGTCCCTGTAGGCATACTGAAGTGCCTTATCAACAGCCTCAGTAGCTATCCTGTAGAGGCGGCTCTTGGCGCCGTAATAACCCTTTGCCTTTTCAAGGATCTTCTTTCTCCTTCTCCTTGTCTTGAATCCACCTTTTGCTCTCGGCATCTATCTGTCCTCCTTAATCCTTTGGTTTTGCGAATGTTTAATTCAACAGTTGTCTTGCTGCCGGCATCCTTATGAATACGGCAGAAGGCTCTTTATGTTTTTTGAATCGACCTTGGCAACGAGTGTTGCAGTCCTAAGGCGCCTTGTCCTCTTGGAGGGCTTGCCAGTGAGGATATGGCTCTTGTTTGCCCTGCTCCGTTTTACCTTGCCGCCTCCTGTAATACTGAATCTCTTTGCTGCTCCTTTATGTGTCTTAAGTTTCGGCATAAAAAATCTCCTTCTTAAAATTTAATCTATATCAATGGTTACTAAAGTTTTCTTTATTTCACGCCCGGGCCTATAACCATCGTTATATGATTCCCTTCAAGTTTGGGCGTATGCTCTACACTGAATTTACCTTCAAGCAACTGAGTCAGTTTTTCGAATACCTTCATGCCGAGGTCCGTCCTTGCCATCTCCCTTCCCCTGAAGAACATTATGACCTTAGCCTTGTTGCCGTCATCGAGGAAACGCCTTATGTTTCTAACCTTAAGCTGAAGGTCATGGTCTCCTATCTGTGGTCTGATCTTTATCTCTTTTACGTCTATAGTCTTCTTGGCTGTGTGTTTTTTGCTAAGCTGGTATTTGTACTTGCCAAAATCCATTATTTTGCATACAGGAGGCGCTGAATTGGGCGCTACCTCTACAAGATCAAATCCCCTTTCCTCTGCCAGCTTTAACGCGTCCCTCGTCGGGATAACACCAACCTGTGCGCCGTCAACATCGATCAACCTGACTGACTTTGCCTGAATCCTGTAGTTAATCCTTATCTCCTTGCCTATCTCCTTACTTATACTATCACCTCCTGAGTTTAATATCCTCTCTTAACATATCCAAAAACTGAGCCTCTGTCATCGAACCGAGGTTGTCTCCATTACGCTTTCTCACAGAGAGCCCGCCTTCCGAAACCTCTTTGTCGCCTATTATAACCAAATATGACATTTTTCTGATAGTGGCTTCCCTTATTTTATGCCCTATCTTCTCATTGTCAAGATTCGACTCTGTTCTTATGCCTTCTGTCTTGAGTCTTGAAGCAAGGCTCAGGGCATAATCAGCATGCCTTTCTGCAATTGTGAGCACCGCAACCTGCACGGGGGCGAGCCAGACAGGAAATGCGCCTGCATGGTGCTCAATTAGTATACCAAAAAACCTCTCGAGAGAACCCATCAATGCCCTATGGATCATAATGGGAGCATGGTCTTTGCCGTCACTGGCCCTGTAAGCGATATCGAACCTCTCAGGGTTATTGAAATCAACCTGAATGGTGCTGCATTGCCATGCCCTCTTAAGCGAATCCTTTACCTTTATATCAATCTTGGGGCCGTAGAATACACCCTCACCCGGGTCTATAGCATAAGCAAGGCCTTTAGAATCGAGCGCATGCTTCAGTGCATGAGTGGAGCGTTCCCAGTTCTCAGTCGTCCCTACATATTTATCGGGCCTTGTAGAGAGATAGACATCGTATTCTGTAAAGCCGAAGGTCTTCAGCACAAAGAGGGTAAAATCGAGGACCCTCATTATCTCGTCTTCGATCTGGTCTTCCCTGCAGAATATATGGGCATCATCCTGAGTAAATCCCCTCACCCTCATAAGGCCGTGCAAAACGCCTGAGCGCTCATATCTGTAAACAGTCCCGAGCTCTGCGTATCTTACAGGAAGCTCCCTGTAACTCCTGAGTGAGCTCTTGTAAACCTGAATATGGAAGGGGCAGTTCATCGGCTTTAGCTCGTACTCTATGTTGTCTATCTCCATCGGGGAATACATGTTCTCCCTGTAGAAATCGAGGTGTCCGCTCCTCTGCCAAAGGTTAAGCCTTGCTATATGGGGCGTATAGAGTATTTTGTAATCAGCCTTCGCGTGTTCATTCCTCCAGAAGTCCTCTATCTCCTTCCTGATCACTGCACCGTTCGGATGCCAGAGGATAAGTCCGGGCCCTATCTCATCATTTATGCTGAAGAGGTCGAGGTCCTTTCCGAGCCTCCTGTGGTCCCTCTTCTTAACCTCTTCAAGGAATGAGAGGTAATCCTTCAGATCCTTTTCATTCGAATAGGCAGTGCCGTATATACGCTGGAGCATCTTGTTCTTCTCGCTCCCCCTCCAGTATGCACCGGCAATACTCAAAAGCTTGAATGCCTTTATAACGCCTGCAGAAGGCAGATGCGGCCCCCTGCATAAATCAACAAAACCGCCTTCCTCATAAACCGAGACCTCATCATCTGCTATCTCTTCAAGCAACTCAACTTTATATGACTCACCCATCTTTCTGAACAGGTCTATTGCATCAGCCTTTTTCAGGACCTTCCTTATAAACCGGCTGTCGTCCTTGATTATCTCCTTCATCTTCCCTTCGATCCTCTCAAGGTCTTCAGGAGTCAATGGCCTCTCAAGGTCAAAGTCATAATAAAAACCATCTTCTGTGGCAGGGCCAATGGCGAGCTTTGCGTCAGGAAAGAGCATCTTGACAGCATGAGCCATCACATGCGAAGTGCTGTGCCTGTATATATCCTTCTCTTCCTTTGTATCAGAAACGATATTTCGAGCCAAAGTCTTCTCTCCAGTTCCCTTCATTTACAGAATATCCTTGATGCCCTTGATAGATTTTTATTTATACACGGGACCCTCAACAAATCAAATAGGGCATATTATACATAATTTCTTTCTTATATTTCACAAAAAGTTAAAGGAAACAACCGGCTAAAAAGATGAGCTAAACACAGTGACCGGCCTAATATTTGGCCTCAGGGTATCTGCAATGAATCTAGTATGCCGAATAACCCCCTGACAGACCCTGCATCATCAGGGAGCTCCATCAAAGGCCTGCCTTCAAGGTCAAACCTGAAGACCATTTCGTCCTGAGGTACAATGCCTGCTACAGAAAGGCCTTTCTCTTCTGCCGTTTTCTTCAGCAGGTCTCCTTCCTGTCCGGACACCCTGTTGATTATCAGAACCTTCCTGTCGACTTCGAGCTGGAGTTCGTCCACGAGGTCGCTTATCCTCTTCCCCGTCATAATACCCTTTGCAGTCGGGTCACTCACAATCATAAGCAGGTCGACCTTATGTGTAGTCCTCCTGCTCAGGTGCTCCATACCGGCCTCATTGTCTATGACAACATACGGATAAGTCTCTGAGAGCCTGTCAGTGTATTTGCGGATAATGTTGTTTGCAGCGCAGTAACAACCAGCGCCCTCAGGCCTGCCCATTACCATCAGGTCAACACCCCTTGATTCAATGATAGACTGCTGCACCTGATAATCGAATAACTGCTCCATGTTCATGCCTCCTGGCCTCTCTCCACCGCTCCTTATGGTCTCGAGAGACTTCTCCCTGAGCTTCCCTATTGTGGTATGCACATGGACGCCGAGCGCCTCATTCAGGCACGAATTGCTGTCAGCATCAACAGCAAGCACAGGGCCCTGCCGGTTATTCACCAGATAACGCACTGTCAGAGCTGCAACGCTCGTCTTGCCTGTGCCGCCTTTTCCTGCAAGCGCAATAACATAAGCCATAGTCATTTATTATACACTAATGAACTTACTGCAATGAACTTACTGCCGATCAGGGACAATAGCAACCTTTAATGATTCCGCGCCTTCCGAGACAAGACTGAATCCCTGCTGAATATCAGAGAGGTGGATCTTGTGTGTTATCATCTTCCGCACATTCACTGAACCGTTCTCAATGAGGTCCAGAGCCTTCTTTAGGTCATCCGGTGCAGCACCGTAAGAAAATGCCACTGTTATCTCGTCCCTCCAGAACCTCACTGACGGCAGTGGAATGTCATCATTTGGAACAGCAAAAAAAAGTATCCTGCCCCTTCTATCTACAGAAGAGAGCCCGGCTTCGACCGCCTGTTTAGCTCCGGCACACACAATAACCCGCTCAGCGAGCCTCCCCTGATTAAGGTCTTTCAGTCTGCCGGCGGAATAATCAGATGCATGAAGCGCATGATCAGCGCCGAATTCGAGCGCCATGTTCAGCCGGTATTTATTAATATCAGTTGCGATGACTGTTGCCCCGAGTAATTTTGCCATCCGGATCTGCAACAACCCTGAGATGCCGGAGCCTATTATCAGGACTGTTTGCCCTTTTTTAAGTCCGAGATTTTTCTGGGCGAGGAACACACACGCCAAAGGCTCGACCATCACAGCATCTTCACAGCTTATGCCTGCCGGCAGCAGAAATGTCCCGAACTCCACATTCTCTCTGGGCACCCGTATGTACTCAGAAAAACCTCCGGGCTCGTAATTTCCGGTGTGGAGGGATTCACAGGCAGTATAATTACCATCCTCACAATAGTGACACCTGTAGCACGGGACATGGTGCGATACAAATACCCTGTCGCCTTCCCTGAACCTTTCAACGCCGGCACCAACCTCAACAACCTCGCCTGCCATCTCATGCCCGAGAACGCGCGGGGCCTTTTTAATCCTGTACCACTCCATTACATCAGTCCCGCAGATCCCGCAGGCCCTCATCTTCACGAGCATCTCACCCTTGCCTATACGGGGGATAGGGCGCTCCTCTATCCGTATATCACTATTGCTGTAGTAGACTGCGACTTTCACCGGCAGGGATTATCTCTTTTTGTAAATCTCAAGAGCCTCTTTTGCAGACGCGCCCTTATGTACGATAGCCCTTACCGCCTTGATCATACCGACAGGGTTATCGCTCTGGAATATATTTCTTCCCATATCTACGCCTGATGCCCCTGCCTTTATAGCGTCTTCTGTCATCTGCAGGGCATCCGTCTCGGGTATCTTCTTGCCTCCTGCGATAACGACCGGCACCGGACACCCCTCAACCACCTTGTGAAAATCATCGCAGTAATAAGTCTTGACAAAATGCGCTCCGATCTCTGCCGCTATCCTGCATGCCAGTCCGAGATACCGCGCATCCCGCGCCATGTCCTTGCCCACTGCTGTTATCGCAAGGACCGGCATGCCGTACCTCTCAGCCTCATTTACCAACCTGCCCAAATTTGCTATGGTCCTGTCCTCGTTAGGCGCCCCGACAAAGATCGACATGCCTACACCCGAGGCATTGAGCCGTATAGCCTCTTCCATAGAAGTTGTGATATCCTCATTCGTCAGTTCACCGAGTATGCTCGGGCCTCCTGACACCCTCAGGCAGATTGAGGTATCCGTTTTAGGATCAATGCAGTTACGCAAAACACCTCTGGTAACGAACAGGCTGTCTGCGTAGGGGACAAGGGGAATGACATTCTTCATATCCCTCAGGCCTGTTGTAGGCCCTTGAAAATAGCCATGATCCACAGCAAGCATTACCGTCTTTCCGGTCTTCGGGTTAAAAATCCTCGAAAGTCTGTTTTTAATGCCAAAGTCCATTCTACCGCTCCCTCCTTTGGTTTTTCAGAGCATCGATGTTTTTGCATTTGTTGAATAAAGATCACATCTTGATTATAGTAATAATAATGAGTCTTCTCCTGTAAATGCAAGACGAAACCGGATATGGACAGACTTTTAAAGATTATATCGCAGTCAATAAAGGCAGTGCGTGCCTTCAAGCTAAGGACATTCTTCTGCCTCCTTAGCGTTGCGCTCGGAATCGCTTCTATAACAATAATCGTGGCCTCTGTAGAAGGCGCATACAAAAGGGCGTTCGAAATGGTTGCACGTTTCGGGCCAGACTCCCTGCTGGTATTCAGCGGCGGCGAAGAGGCAAGGGCCAGGGGTGAGAGGCAGAAGACGATCACCTTTGACGACCTTGAGGCTGTCAGACAGCAGTTCGACTCTGCATATCTGGCAGTCCCGATGTTCTCTGCCAGCAGCATCAATGTCTCTTATATGGACAAGAAATACCAGACTCAGGTGATAGGCTCTACAAGCGACTACACCCGCGCCTGGACCTGGCCTGTGATACAGGGCTCTGACTTCACAGAGGAAGATACAAAGGGGCTGGCCAATGTAGGGCTTATCGGACAACACCTACTGAACGAGCTTTTTGGAGACAAAGACCCTGTCGGCAAATACGTGCTTGTCAAAGGCATTCCTGTCCAGATTGTCGGCGTGCTATCAGAGAGGGGGGCCTCAATTTCAGGCTCAACACTCGACAACAGGATTGTCATGCCTATAACGACCGTGATGCGCAAGATAAGAAACGAAACAAAATATATATCTGCATTCAGGATCAGGTTCCTTGATCAGGAAAACCTTTATGTTCATGCCGACAGGCTCAGGGAGTTCCTGAGACAGCGGCATATGATACCTGACGGCGAGCCTGACGACTTCAGGATCGTATCCCCCAAAGAAATAGTTAAATTCCTTGTATCGCTTACAGGCTCACTCGTTCTCTTCCTCGGGATCACAGGGGTCATATCGTTGGCAGTCGCAGGTTTTGTGCTGGCAAACCTCTTTCT
Source organism: Thermodesulfovibrionales bacterium (assembly GCA_919901585.1). Classification (GTDB taxonomy): domain Bacteria; phylum Nitrospirota; class Thermodesulfovibrionia; order Thermodesulfovibrionales; family UBA9159; genus CAKKPH01. Next base: position 21,187 of record CAKKPH010000085.1, read on the forward strand.
CTTGTCTGTGAAGGAAAGGACAAAGGAGATAGGCATAAGGAGGGCGACCGGTGCAAAAAAAAGTGATATCCTCATACAATTCCTCGGTGAATCCGTAATAATCACTACCTCGGGAGGACTGCTCGGTTTTATACTGGGTCTGCTGTCATCAAAGTTATTGGTGCTGATAGCACAGTTCCCTATTCACTTTTCATGGAAGGCATTCGCGATAGGGCTTGTGCTGTCATGGACTGTCGGCATTGGTTTTGGCCTGCAGCCCGCCACTCGTGCTGCAAACCTGAAACCGATTGAGGCGATAAGGGAATGAAAAGAATAGGACTTAATATCAGGATCGCCTTTCATTCTCTCTCTAATTTCAAGCTCAGGACGGCCCTCGCTATGCTCGGCGTCTTTCTCGGCACATTCTCTCTGATTGTCGTATCAAACCTCTCAGACTCTCTATCCAAAAAAACAGAGACCGAGGTAGAGAGTCTCGGCAAGAACCTTCTTATAGTAAGAAGCGGGGTAGTGCTAAAAGTGACCAGCAGGACAAACCTATTAAGCGAGGCAACAAACCTGACGTTGGACGATGCAGAGGCCATTGCTGCCGGTTCGGGGTCTGTCAAAGAGGTATCACCCTCGAGCAACAGGGCATTTCCTGTCAGGTATAAAAATACAAGCCTCACCAACACCCTCATAGTAGGGGTCACCCCCAATTATCCTGATATCAGGAATTTTTTTGTAAAGGAAGGAACCTTTGTAAGTGATAACGATAACAGGGAACTGAACAGAGTTGCAGTCATCGGGAAAAATGTCGCCGAGAGACTCTTCGGCAATGAGACACCTCTTGGCAAGAATATACTGATATACAGGGTGCCGTGTCAGGTAATCGGCGTTATGGAGGAAAAAGGGGTTGATATATCAGGCATCGATCAGGACAACCAGATATTCCTACCTCTTAACACATACCTCAGGAGGTTTGTAAACAAGGACTTTATAAACAGCATCTATGTCCAGACAAACGACGAAAAGTCGATCCAGCAAGCCAAGTCAGAGATTGAGTCTGTACTGAGGAAGAGACACAAGATAAAGCCCGGCAATAAAGATGACTTCACAGTCATAGACCTGAAGGACGTAACAGCGCTTAAGGCTCAGGCTATGGACACCATAACAGTGCTCGGCAGGATATCATCAGTAGTCTCGTTCCTGATCGGAGGCATCGGTATCCTCTCTATCATGATACTCATCGTGAACGAGAGAAAGATCGAGATAGGCATAAGAAGGGCAGTAGGGTCGAGAAAAAGGGACATAATCCTCCAGTTCCTTATGGAGTCTTCGCTTATATCCCTGTCAGGGGGTGTTGTAGGCATGGCGATAGGTTTTGGCGCAAGCCTGGTAATCCTGAAACTGTCCGAGCTGCCTCCGGTAGTATCCCTGAAAGGCCTTTTATTGTCGTTTATAGTATCCACTGCAGTCGGTATCCTTGCAGGCATATACCCTTCAAAAAAGGCGACAACAATACAGCCTGTGGATATAATAAGGTCATAGGCTTTGTGTTGTATAATTTAGAAGATTGGATATGCAGACTAAAACTAAAATACCAATAATCCTGCTCTTGACTGTTCTGCTTCTCACCTCCTGCACAACAGGAATGAGGCTGAACACAGAGTACATAAATACCCCGGGCGAGTTTCCGGAAAAATTCAGCGTAATACTCTACGGCGCAAGGCATGCCGAAGACGTCGAGACCGTTGCAATCCTCGATATGGAAGGGGACGGCTATGAGATGATTCCCTTTGCCCCGGAGTATGACTTCACTATAATAAAGGGGCTCACGGGTAATGAGGCCTTCCGGAAGGCAAGGGAATTTATCGGTTTTCATCGCGACTATTGGACATACGGCACAAGGAAAATATTCGATGAAAAAGGGAATCCGATAGGCTACGAGTTGAAGCCTCTTTACACCTCGAGAGGGAACCCTCTGAGATTAAGCTACTATCTTGAAGGAGAAGGCCGGGTGAAGGTATATATACAAGCCATTCCTGAATTCAGAAAACTGTTTTCTCCCCTGAGGGATGATTAAGCTGTCTCACTACCGCCCAACGTATCTTCCTGAAGGGCTGGAGGCCGAAGAAACATAATAACGACACCTTATAAAATTAATCCAGACTTAATATCATATAAGAATCTTCACTCAGATGCCAATTGCCTTACACATCAATACGAGTTCTGACATCTTAATATTATGTCGATCTTATTATGTTTATGAGGTCTTCAGCCCTTCAGTTGTCTTTATCCTGAATAGGCTCGAAACTGTCTGTAAGGTCAAATTGAATAAGCTGCACCTAATTATTATTGGTCATCGTCAGGTAGCCTGAAAAGAGTATAAGCCCACCGCCCAGAACAGTCGCGAGATTCAGGGCTTCGTTCAGGAAGAGCACGCCGAGCATAATAGCCAATACAGGCTCGAGATAGCCGAGTATCGCTGCCCTGTTAGCCGTAACAACCCTTAGCCCCTTGTAATACAAGACAGGCGCTATAGTGGAATGGACAATCCCCATTACGGCAAGTGCCCAAAGGCTGGAGATAAAATTAACCTTTGTACTTGCAAATGGCAGCAGTATGAGGGCAATGATCGAATTCTGAAAAAACGCAATAATAAATGGATGAAACCCCATGGACATAACCCGCATAATGATTAGAAGTATGGCGTAAGCGACCCCTGACAGGAGTCCTGCAATTATACCTCCGGTATTCCTGTCGCCTTCCATGATCAGGCCGAAAAACTCCTTTACTGATATGCCCAGCATTATCCATAGTCCGGCAGTCGCAACCGCTATAGAAAGGAGTATCCTTATTGTCAGCTTTTCTTTTAAAAATATCGGCGCGAGGAAGGCCACAAATATAGGCGCAGTGTAATGAGTTAATACTGCATTGGCTATTGATGTATGTTTGTATGCATAGAAAAAAGAGAACGTATTTATAAGGCTCAAAGGGCCGAGTATCACGAAATACAAGAAACTTTTTGGTTTTGGAATCTCCTTTCTGTATCTCTTACTGAAAAACATGAGCCCGAATATAAGGCTCGAAATAACGCAGGAATAAAATATTAATATATGTATCGGAATCCCTGACAGTCTGATAACCAGACCAAGTGAACTCCACATAAACAATGCAGCGAGTATATAAAGCATAATCTTGAAACCTCCGGATTATACAACCTGACACTGTTTAGTTTAACATACGTCCGGAGCACTGGACTTATTATGTCCGATAGGTTAAATTTTTATATGGACCTGTTTGGAGGCAACACATCCCGGAGCGAGCCTCTTGCATACCGTATGAGCCCTCTTAAGCTCGAGGAATATGCAGGGCAGAAACATATACTCGGCGAAGACAAGCTGCTCAGAAGGGCAATAGAGGCTGACCGGATAACATCACTTATCCTTTACGGGCCCCCCGGCACAGGCAAGACAGCGCTTGCAAGGATCATTGCTGCAAGAACTGAGGCACACTTTGAATGGCTGAATGCCGCCACTGCTGGGCTTGATGACCTTAGAAAGGTGATTCTGTCAGCAAGGTCAAGGAAGTCAAGGGGTGCGCGCACCATACTCTTCCTCGATGAGATACACCGGTTCAACAAACTTCAGCAGGATGCGCTCCTCCCTGATGTTGAGGAAGGTAATGTCATACTTATTGCTGCTACAGTCGAAAACCCCTTTTTCTATGTGAATTCTGCACTACTATCACGCAGTCAGGTCTTTGAACTCAAACCTCTGGCTGAGGGAGATATCATTACAATATTAAGAAATGCCCTGCATGACGATAAAAGAGGGCTGGGCAATATAAAGGTATCTGCAGACGAGGATGCCCTCAGCCACATCACGAGGATGTCTGACGGGGATGCGAGAAAGGCCTTATCTGCTCTCGAAATAGCTGCGCTCACAACCTCTGAAGGCAAGAACGGCACCATACACATAACCCTCCAGGTTGCAGAAGAATCGATACAGAGAAAGGCAGTTGTATACGACAAAAATGGTGACCAGCACTACGACACAATCTCTGCTTTCATTAAAAGCATGAGAGGCTCTGACCCTGATGCTGCGGTCTATTATCTCGCAAAGATGCTTTATGCAGGCGAAGACCCCAGGTTCATTGCGAGGAGGATAGTCATCTGTGCTTCCGAGGATGTCGGCGAAGCAGACTCTATGGCGCTCGTCATCGCTGTGTCTGCATTAAAGGCAGTTGAGTTTGTCGGTATGCCTGAGGCAAGGATACCACTTGCTCAGGCAGTCATATATATTGCCAAAGCGCCCAAGAGCAACGCATGTTACAGGGCGATTGAGGCTGCTCTTGAAGACATTAAAAACGAGCAGACAATGGAGGTCCCCGACCACCTTAAAGGCACCGGTTATTCAGGGGCCGAGAAACTCGGGCACGGCAAGGGCTACAAATACCCCCATGATTACGGCGGCTATGTAGAACAGGAGTACCTGCCAAAAAAGAAAAAATACTACAACCCTTAATACGTATAATTAAAAAATGAGACTTACTGAAAACGCACTCAAAGTCCTCAAGGCAAGGTATCTACTTAAGGACAAGAGTGGGGATGTCATTGAAAGGCCTGAGGATATGTTCAGGCGTGTCGCATCCACAATCGCTTCAGCAGAAAAACAGTTCGGCAGTGACCCCCTTTTATGGGAAGATAAATTCTATGAGCTTATGACAGACCTAAGGTTCCTTCCAAACTCCCCTGCCCTTATGAATGCAGGAAGGGAGATAGGCCAGTTGGCAGCATGCTTTGTGCTCCCTGTTGATGACTCAATCCACAGCATCTTTGACACACTAAGGAACTCTGCCCTGATACTCCAGAGCGGCGGAGGGACAGGCTTTTCCTTCTCGAGGCTCAGGCCAAAGACAGACCTTGTACGCTCGACCGGCGGAATAGCGAGCGGCCCTGTATCGTTCATGAAGATATACAATACAGCCACAGAGGTTATCAAACAGGGCGGAGCAAGGCGAGGCGCCAACATGGGGATACTGCGCATAGACCATCCAGATATCCTCGACTTCATCCGTGTAAAGAGGAACGAGAATGAGCTTGCAAACTTTAACATATCAGTAGCCGTCACTGACTCTTTTATGGATGCACTGAAGGCTGACACTGAGTACAGACTGATAAACCCAAGGAACAAGGCTACTACCGGCTCTGTTAAGGCCAGAGACGTATTCGATGAGATAGTAGAAAGCGCATGGGAGACAGGAGACCCCGGCCTTATATTCATAGACAGGATAAACAGGTCCAACCCAACTCCTCAGTTGGGGGAAATAGAGAGCACAAACCCGTGCGGAGAACAGCCACTGCTCCCATATGAGGCATGCATCCTCGGGTCTATCAACCTTTCAAAATACGTGAGAAGGGCATCAGGAGGCAACAAACCATCACTCAGGGATATCAGGAAGCATATTGATCTTGATGCGCTTTCGAGTGACATCAGGACTGCTGTCAGATTCCTTGACAATGCCATCGAGGTCAATAAATATCCCTTGCCTGACATTGAGGTTATGCATAAAGGCAACCGCAAGATAGGCCTCGGTGTCATGGGCTGGGCCGACATGCTGATACTGCTCGGGCTGCCGTATAACAACAAAACGGCCTTCAGACTCGCAAGAGAGATTATGCGTTTTATAAGCACTACCTCTAAAGAGGTATCAGCAGGGCTTGCAAATGAGAGAGGCTCCTTCCCAAATTTCGAGGCCTCTGTTTATAATACTTCAGGTATGCCCGGACTCAGGAATGCAACTACGACCACAATTGCACCAACCGGTACGCTCTCTATAATCGCCGACTGCTCTAACGGCATAGAGCCCATATTTGCAGTTGCATATAAGCGGCTGATACTCAATACAGAACTAATCGAGATAAATAAGTATTTTTTCAAAATAGCGAGGGAACAGGGCTTTTATACCAAGGAGCTCGAAGAAAAAATAATCAGGGAGGGAAGGCTGACAGGCTTAAAAGAGATCCCCCCTGATATAAGGCGCATCTTCAGGACAGCCCACGAGATACTGCCGGACGACCATATAGAGATGCAGGCTGCATTTCAGGAGTACACAGACAATGCGGTCTCAAAGACCATAAACATGCCGAAACACGCAAAGAAGGAAGAGATAAGCAGGGCCTTCCTGCTCGCCTACGAAAAAGGGCTCAAAGGGATAACCATATTCAGATACGGGACTGCAAAGGGGGGAACGCTTGTCAGGTTTGCAGAGTCCGATTAGGGATATGGCAGGGGGTTTTAAAAAAAGCCTCGCGTTTAAGTACCTTATTTTTTGCGGGTTCCTGACGACAGTAACTATTTCGCTGCTGACTCTCTTTTTCGTAGGGAACAATGAGAGGATCATATATAACAGCGTCGAAAATGAGGCGAGGGCCCTGTTTAAACAGCTTGTGATAACAAGGAGGTGGATTGCTGACCATGGCGGAGTCTTTGTCGAGAAACTGCCGTGGGTGAAACCAAACCCATACCTCTCCGGCAAGGACGCTGAGATAACAGACATAAAAGGCAGGGTTTTTGTCAAGGCGAGCCCCGCAATGGTGACAAAAGACCTTTCAAGGTATACAAGAGATATGGGTGGTTACTGGTTCCATATAACAAGCCTCAAGCTAATGAACCCTGAGAATGCCCCTGATGCCTTTGAGAAAGAGTCCCTGAGTGTCTTTGAACAAGGGGCAGTGAGAGAGATATCGAGGATGGAAAAGATAGATAACCTCCACTACCTGCGATATATTGCACCCTTATATATTGAGTCAGCATGCCTCGACTGCCATGCAAAACACGGCTACAGGATTGGAGACGTAAGAGGCGCAATAAGTGTCTCTATGCCTGTCGAAAATGTGCTCTCTCAAATAAAGCAAACCAGGAGATATGCCGCCTTTGCAGCCTTACTCACAATAGTCCTGCTGACCGCATCCCTATACCTGATAATGAACAGGCTTTTCATGCTGCCTGTACGCAGGATGAATTCCCACATCAGGGAATTCATGCCAAAAAGTTGCTGTATAAATACGGTTGAGGGGTCAGGAGATGAGCTTGATGAATTAGCCTCGTCTCTTAAGGAGATGGTCAGCACCATCAAGGAATACCATTTCTGCATGGAAGAAAAGATAAAGAGTGCGGTGAGCGATCTTGAAGATACAAACATAAGGCTGATGGAGGCAAATAAAAAACTGCTGGACATCGACAAGAGAAAATCGGACTTTGTGGCAAAGGTCTCGCATGAGCTCAGGACACCGCTCACATCAATAAAGGGAGCGATGGACTATATATCTGCAAGACTACAGTCCGTAACTGCAGGGGGGAGCAAAAATATCAGCATCCAAGAGTTAAAGAAGCTTGATGACCTCCTCGCCTTCTTCGATATCATAAAGAATAACTCTGAAAGGCTGATAAGGATGGTAAACGACATACTCGACCTCGAAAGGATTGAGCAGGGGAATGCTGAAATGCATTTCACAGAAATTGACATGGCCGCTGTTATAGATGAAACCGTCAAGGGCATCTCTGCTTCTTCTGCTGAGAGAGGCATCGGCATCCATGTCGAGGCTGAAATCGGCGCTTTGGTGCGTGCTGATGAGGACAGGATTAAACAGGTGATCATAAACCTGATCTCAAATGCGATAGAATACAGTCCGGTCAACTCCGATATCCAGATCAAGGTGCTCTCAAAGGACGGCTCAGCAATTGTTATAGTAAAAGACAATGGCCCCGGCATACCAAAAGAAGAACAGGAGAGGATCTTCGACCGCTTTTACACTATAGGCAGTAAAAAAGGCACCGGGCTCGGGCTCGCAATATCAAAGGGTATAATAGAGGCACACGGAGGCATTATAGGTATTGTGAGCGACAGCCACAGCGGAAGCTCGTTTTATTTAAAACTGCCGTTGGCAGCAGAGGCGACATCGTGCAAAACTTAATCCTTGTTGTTGATGACGACACGGACATCCTGAAGGTCTTAAAGGCGAACCTTGAGCTCCACGGGTTCAGGGTCATGACATCCGACAGGTGGTCTGCTGCGGAAAAACTACTCTCAGAAAAGGTGCCTGACCTCATCATACTTGACCTTATGCTGCCTGACGGCAACGGGATAGACATATGCCGCACACTCCGTTCCAGGTTCCCGTCCATACCGGTCATAATGCTCACTGCAATGGACAAGGTTTCCGACAAGGTCATAGGGCTCGAAAGCGGTGCTGACGATTATATTGTGAAGCCTTTTGAGACACTTGAGCTGATTGCGAGGATAAAGGTCTGTCTGAGAAGGACAATGCCGGCAACGTCAAACAAGTCGGTCATCGGAGGCCTCGCAGTGGATTACAGGACAAGGAGTGTTACTATTAAAGGCAAGGAAGTCACCCTCACACCAAAGGAATATGAGCTGCTCTGCTTCTTCATTTCGAGGAGGGGTGAGGTCATAGACAGGAATATGCTGAGACAGCACCTCTGGAAGGACTCACAGATTTATTCATGGAGCAGGGTGATAGATGTGCATATACAGCACCTGAGGCAGAAGATCGAGAAAGACCCTGCAGACCCGGAGTACATACTCACTGTGCCGGGTGCAGGATACCGGTTCAGAGAGTGATTGAATCGAGGCAAAAAGACAGATACATAAAGAATGGCGGTTATCCCAGCAACAGATACTCAATCACAGCAGCGACAAAGAGTATCCCGCAAGACGGCAGGGTTTTCTTATAAATCCCCCACATATCTGCCCTGAAATACTCCCTCGTAAGCACCAGACAGAGGTGAACCGGTGAGAGCAACACGCCTATATAACCTGCAGCAAAAGCAAATAACATCTGATTAAGGTGCACCCCGGCAAGGCTGATTAAGAGAGGGAAGGTGCTTCCGACAAACCCGACTGTAAGGCCAGTGAGCAACCCTGTAATAAAAGGCAAAACAAAGAGCACTGAGATAACCGGGATGCCGCTCTCTGAAAAATATCGGTTAAGCTGTGTTACAGCCCCTGAACCCTCCATCGCAAATTTAAACAGCATTACTCCGAAGATCATCACAATGACATTAAGGGCAAAACCATACCTGATGACCTTTATAACCTCCGCAACCCTGAGCCTGTAAAAGAGGACGATGGAAAAAACTGTCAGGCCGAGAGAATAGTGCAATTCAATATGAAAAACAATCACAAGCAAAAGAACCGCCGCAAGCGGGAAAAAACTCATCAGGTCGCTTGAATTGCGTTGTCCGGAATAATTATCATGACCGTTTTCTTTCGCTAACGGGACAGCCATCTCCGTCTTAGCAAATCTACCCTTAATATTTCTCATGCTGAATAAAAAGCCTGTCAACACTATCAGCAGCGCATAAGGCATATTTGCGAGAATAAATCCCCTGAGTTCAATCCCTGTAAGGGCAGATGCAAGCAGAACGCCCGGGTAAAGAGGCAGTATCAGCTCCCACGGGTGTCTGAACCAGTAATTAATAAAGCCTTTTTCCTCAGGCGGCATGTTCAAATCTTTTGTAGTCTCATCAACCATAGGCGCTGAGAAATATGCTCCGCCGAGTGAAGGGAGCAGTCCTATAAGCATCGGCATAGAGACAATAACAGCCCTCTTCTCCTTAAGAAGATGCCTCGAGGCATCTGTCATCCTTGCAAGCACCTGTTTTTCACGCAATATAATCTCGAACATCCTTATCAGGGTGAGCGCAAAGAAGAGTTTTATAGTAACGGCATCAGTGATTGTTGTTTTAATCGTCGTAACTATTTTAGGAGCGGGCACGAGATATAGCAAAAAGAGCATGCACGAGGCTATAACCAAGACGTAACCGATATCCCATTTTAGCCGCAGGAATACGAGTATGACGACAAAAACAATTGCTATCTTGAAAATATCCACCATAGTGGATTATAACCCAATTAACTATCTTACGGACAGTTTGTCTGCTCGCTACAAAGCAGGAAGATTTGCTTGACATTTCCCTTGATTAATATAAAATTAGACTCGAAGGTTGGTTTTTTCCCTTATTGAAGCAGTAATGGCTTTTTTATTAACCCGTAGAAGGGCAGCATGATAAAACTTAAAGACGTTTCCCAGCCATATTTTATATTATGGGGTTCTCTATTACTTTCTCTCGCCATAAGCCTCACAGATTCAATATCGACAGCGCATGCCGAAGAATATCCTGCATATTTTTCATCACGTACATATCTGGGGTTTTACGAAGATATGTACGGCAACCGATATGCTCCTCTCTATGAATACTTTGAAGTTGAATACAATAGGCCCTCAAACGGAATGAAGTTTTATTCTGCAGGATGGCTTAAGTATGATTTCAGGACATCCGGCGAAAAAAGGACAAACTCTGACCTTGGCCTTGCATATGTTACCTACTCTCCTCCGTCTGATTCAAACCTTGTCTTCAACGCAGGAAGGCATTATGTATTTGAAGGCGTCGCCTCGGAACAGATTGACGGCGTTAGCGCAAGATGGGATTTTGCCCGGAACACCGGTCTTTCACTTTACGGCGGGATACCTGTAGAGACAGATAAGGACGGCAGAGACTCCGACACGATTTACGGATGCAGGCTGTTTGGGAGGATATCAGGCAAGGCAGAAGCAGGTGTATCATTTCTCAGGGAGGATAATGCAGGAATACGGTACCGCGAGGAGATAGGATTAGACCTATGGGCGATTCCATTCCGGGGAATTGAAATACAGGGCATTTCTTCCTACAATGCCATTACAGGAGGTTTCATTGAGCATTCCTACAGCGCAAAAGCTGCCGTATCGAGAAAGATAACCTTAAGAGGCTTTTTTGTTCATTCGAATTACAGAGACGCATTTTCTTCAGCAACCTTGAGTGTCTTTTCACCGGACAATATTGGGATTAACGGTAAAATGACAAAGTCAGGGATCTCTGCAGAATACCTTATCTCAGAAGGTATTGCTACAACATTGAATTATACAGGCTATACTTACCAAACTTCAGGTGATGCCCGGCATTACGGCGCAAGGCTCCACTACAAAGGAACAGACATACATGCCGGTGGCGCATTCAACCGCATGGAAGGAGACACTGCAAGGCTGAGATATACTGAAATGCGTCTATATACGGTCAAGCGGCTTGACAAACACAATTTCTCGCTTGATTTCATCACCCTTCGCTATGACAGACCATACAACAATATGAACATCGCTTATAATTTAAACGGAACTGCAGAGTATGTTATAAACAACAATTTATCTGCATCTCTGAGCATTGACAAGGGCAGGGACCCTGATTATAATCACTTTACAAAGGTGATGCTTTCGCTTGCCTATACTTTTAAAGGCGCACTTTCGGTTCAGGCAGGCTATTAATGAGGAGTTGCGATGAGGTATGATGAATTTAGATATTTAGGAATTTTCCTCACAGCTCTCATGGCGCTGAACCATATCTATGCGCTGCCTGCTTTATCAGAGGAAAAAAGAGTTTCTCCCAATAGCCACCACTTTGACCTTATCGAAAAACCTCTATGCACAGAGTGCCACATGAGCGATGACAGCGCAGATCTGAAGCCCATCTCCTCATTTAACCACAGCAGTGATTTCATCAGCAGCCACAGGTTCTATGCAATGCAGCGTTCACAGATATGCACAGTATGCCACAGGGCATCTTTCTGCTCAGACTGCCATACCAACAAATCAGGGCTGAAACCTTCAGACAGGTATCAGGGCTCCCCTGAACGGTGGCTGCCACACAGGGGAAATTATCTCTTCCAACACAGGATAGACGGCAGCATTGACCCAACAAGCTGCTTCAGGTGTCACGGAAGACGGAACAACAAGCTATGCGTAAAATGCCACAAATAAGAACCCCCTTTCCTTTACAACATGCATGCTTATGCATCAGGCTTGCCCTCTGTATGTTCTGCAGTCTAAACATTGCCTTTTTCCTGTGCGCATGCGGCACCAGTTCAGAGTCCGGCGTTTATGACATCAATAAAGGGCATAAATCAGCATGGGCTAATCCTGAATATATAGGCAAAGACGGATTTCATGGTTCACATGTCAGAGTCGTTGATGGCGAACCGCTGGGGACTGCGCTGTTTTTAAGGAGGTGCGCCGGCTGCCACGGGAACGAAGGTTCCGGAAAGATCGGCCCTGACATCCGGGGCAGTACTGCCACTCAGATCCGGTATTGCCTTGAGTCTGTCACTTATATGAAATGGCTTCGGATTATGCGCGATGAAGACCTTCAGGCAATCTCTGATTATCTTGCGAGTTCGCAACCTGCCGGCACGGTGAGCAGGCCTTCCGCTGTAAGCGCTGATTCCTGCACTGAGTGCCACGGCACAGACTTAAAAGGAGGTATTTCTAAAATAAGTTGTTATTCGTGCCATAGCGGTCCGGACGGAACAGTAGGACACCCGGATGGATGGCTTTCACAAAATAGCAACCTTTCGAACTATCACGGCAGATATGCAAAGGACTATGCAACAGCATGTACTGCATGTCATGGCCCTGACCTTAGAGGTCCGGCTTTGCCAAGCTGCTATAACTGCCATGACGGCAGCGAATGGGCCCCCTTTTAATGGGGATGGCAAAGGAACAGAGTCCATTATGTAACCGAAAAGGAGGTTTACAATGATTAAGAAAGTATCATTTTTGTCACCTGCATTACTTTCCCTTTTTTTGCTTGCCGCTGCCTCTAATGCTGCGGACTATCAAATCAACATATGGGACAACTTCTTTGACCCGCAGACCATCACTATAAATGCCGGCGACACGGTAACATGGCAGAACTATGGGAACTTCATCCACACTGCAACGAGCGGCACAAACTGCAATTCCGACGGGAAATTCAATAGCGGCAATCTCTCAAAAAACCAGGCATATACTGTCCAGTTCAACGAGGCAGGGACTTACACTTATTTCTGCATACCCCATTGCATGGCAGGCATGACAGGCACAATTACTGTAAATCCATCCACCCTCCCGCTGCCAAGCAGCCAGCAGAGCTTCAGTTATGCGCCTATATCATCCGCTGTGCTTAACCCGGACCCTTCTCAGGCAAAACCTATCGGCGTAGGTGATATCGCTACCGGAGGCGTTAACCTGGAGTTGGCTGTAAGCACAACTACATTCTCCGGCCCGGCAGACGTCTATTTTGCAATCGCAGCCCCTGCAATTGATTCCGACATCTACCTGCTTGATAAGAATTATGTCCTGCAGAAGCTCTCAGCGGCCGGCCTTGTACCATGGAAAGAGGATGTAACTGTGGTGAATGAACAGCTTTTCGGGAAGATAAACGTAACAACATCGGGCTTGCCGAAAACAACATACTACCTTTATCTTGCGGTAACTCCGGCAAACAGCTTTGGAACATATTATCTCTGGACGACCTATTTCATAGTACAATAGGCGTGAATGGACTCCTCTGCGGGAATGACACCTGACTTATGTACTTTTTAGTATATCACTTTTTTACATTTCTGAATGTAAAAACTACCTGGTCCTCTTGCTTGTTCTTAGCTATTTTAACTATAAGGTCCCACTCGCCTTCCATTGTAAAATATACGTCCTCTATTGTATAAACACCATCCCCTTTTTCTTTTATCTTTGTCTTTTTGGAAGAGCCATGGCTGTGCACAGTCATCCATGGAGTTACTTCAATGAGCGCTCCTTCAACTTTTACCTTTGAATCACGTTCAAAAACTTTCAGTATAGCAGTATTGTTAATCCCCATTTGTGGAGGGTCAGGTTTCACCTGAAGTTGAACTACGAAGGTTCCGTTAAGTGATTTCTGTTCTATAACGTCTGCCGCACTGTCTTGACTAAAGCTGAATATCCATAAAAATATAACAAATACTGCCGTCTTAAGTATCATGACATCCTCCTTTTTTATAACACCTTAATGTGGCGGCATCGGTATCCATACCGGAATGATATTATTTACAAACGTAAATTTTTTTGCCAGTTCCCTGTCGTCAGCAAAATAGGGTTTCAGATAGATATAAAAGTCTTCATTCTTTTCTGCTATGTCTTCCTTGGAAATGGCATCTGAAGCTACATAGGCAACACTGTTTACTCTCAGATGCATATACCCTGGAAACACCTGCTCAAAATTCTTGAAAGGCACCTCTATCAGTTTTTCAACGGCGAGCGGTTTCTCCAGCTTGATTACGCTGGTCTCTCCTGTCTTATTTGCCAGATCATGAAGGGGAACTTCCTTCCATAATGTCCCTACCTGAACAAAACACCTGATCGAAGGCGTCATGAGGTAAAGATCATCCGTTGGAAATGGGTTGTCATAGTTGAGTTTTAACCTGTACCGGTCTCCTGCATATGTGATGTCCTTGATATCAGATTTCAGTGAATACCACGCGAGTCTTTCCAGTTTTTTCTTGAGGGCAGCTCTTTCCTCTAAAAACTTATTCTGCCGGTGGCCTATGAAGTAATCTATCGCCAGGGCAGAAAGCAAGATCAAGAGTACAGTAATTATAATCTTATATCTTTTTTCCATCCTATTTTATAAGTCCAGTACTTGTGTTGTACGTCAAACTCATGTTACTCCGCCTATCGCAACAGGGTTTTCACCCTACCTTTCTTCTTATCATCTCTAATGTAAATGAACATTTCTTCATCTTTCTCAATTATATCTTCCCGGACTATAGCCTCTGCAGCTACATAAGAAATACTCTTAACCTTGACATGCATGTATCCTGACATGAGTTCTTCATAATTTTTATGGGGTATAGTAAATTTTACTGCTAAGGTGTACGGGGCATCAAGCCTCTCCACCGGATACTCCCCCCGTTTCTCCCTTGTGTCAATTACAGGGACCTCCCTCCATAGAGTGCCGACCTGTACAAAGACCTTCACTGCGAATATCATTATCCACATTTCCTCTTCAGGACGGATATTTTCGTATATAAGCTTCATCGCATACTTTCTATCTTTTGGGTTATATGAGATTTCACCTATATTGGTTCTCTCAAGGTAATACGCAAGACGCTCAACTTTTTTCTTATGAGCCATCCTTTCTTCGAGCAGTCTATTCTGCCTGTACTCCACTACAAAATCCACAATGAGTAATATTAATATCAGGAAGATGATACCAGTTAATAAACGGTATGCGGTATTTTCTCTTTTCACATTCCTTCTCTGTGGATCCATCGGTCGGTACGTGGACTTATCCAGTAGTACTCATCGCCGCTCTTTGTGAAGACCTCTTTTCCGCTGTCAGCAGTAAATCGTAATCTATACGTTAATATCAGGGAAACATCACCTTCATATGTCCTGTAAAGCTGTGGCATATCAAGCGGCACCTTTGCAATAACGATCATTTTCCTCTGTGCCGTCGAATATAAAATTCCGGATAGGCTGTCGGTGATCCTGTCGCTCAATAAATCACGCCCTGTGTCTGTCTGGACATAAAACCTTTTTTCAAAACCCGTGACCATGATGTTTTGCTTTGAGTTGTTCATCATGATGATTTCTATCCTGTATTCATCGTTGCCTGAGTAAGATATATTACTGACCTCTATACCCATATAGTCGATCAGCAATCGCTTTTCAAAAGAAAAGGCATCATTTAGGGGAAAGAATAATACCAACAAAACTGTACCTATGTGACAGATATAAAAAATATCATTCCTCCAAAAAATGCCATCAAACTTCGCAGATTACGAACTTATGGTTGTACGTATCTTCAATAACTTCACCGTCCCGAAGCCTTATCACACGCTTGGCATGGCTTGCCTTCTGGGGGTCATGAGTAACCATCACGATTGTCAGACCCTCACTGTTCAGGTTCGCAAAGAGGTCCATGATTTCTTCTCCTGTCTTTGAATCGAGGTTTCCGGTAGGCTCATCTGCAAGGATTATGGCAGGGTCATTCATAAGGGCCCTTGCAATAGAAACCCTCTGAGCCTCTCCGCCGCTCAGTTGGTGGGGAAGATGTGTTGCCCTTTTTCCAAGCCCAACCTTTTCTAACATTTTGAGAGCATACTCTTTATCCTTTGCCTTCCCCTTAACAGGACGGAAGGCAAAAGGAAGCATCACATTTTCAATAGCTGTCAGTGAAGATAGCAGTCTCGCCTCTTGAAATATATATGCCACCTTTGAACGCCTGAGATTAAGGAGTGCCTTTTCCGACAGGTTGTCTATCCTTGTATTCCCGATATATACCTCCCCTTCTGTAGGGAAGTCTATGCCTCCCAGTATGTTAAGAAGCGTAGACTTGCCCGAGCCGCTTGGTCCCATCACAGCGATATACTCGCCGGTTTTGATCTCAAGGCTGACATTGTTCAGCGCTGCTACCGGTGATTCGCCGATCTTGTATTGCTTCGAAATATTTTTTAACAGTACGATGCCATCATTAACCATAACCCCTCCCTACAGAGACTTGAAGGCTTCCGCAACCCTTATCTTTGACGCATAGATTGCAGGATAAATACTGGCTGCAATCGTGGTTACAGTACCGAGTATTATTGCCATAACAAAAAATGACGGATTAATCTTTATCGCTATATCTTTGAAGAGTATCGGGCCGACGATATATGCCAGGCCGCTCCCGATAATAAAGCCAATGACTCCCCCGGTAATACCGATCAGGGCTGCCTCGTAAAGGAACAACCTGATAAGCTGGCCTTTTGATGCACCCATTGCCTTCAGGAGCCCTATGTCCCGCAAACGGCTGTGGATGGAACCGAGTATTATATTGAAGACCCCAATACAACTGATTATTAGCGCCGCTACCACAAAGCTCAAGAGCAGTGTAGCTGTTTTCTGAAATATCTTTGATTGTGCAGTAGCTATCTCACTCTGTGATGTGGCCCTTACACCCAGTATCTTTTTATTTATCTCGATAGCAGCATCTCCTACAGGACATTTTGGACACATTGCCCTAACATTCATCATCGAGACCTTTCCCAGCTTCCCGAATACGGTCTGGCAGGCCTTAAGGTTCATGAAAACCATATAATCGTCAGGGGAGTCAGTCTCTCGTAAAATACCTGTAACCTTCATTTTGCTCTGCGCTATATCAAGGACATCTCCCACCTTTGTGTCCGTTATGACAGCGAAAAGCTTCCCGGCCATTACCTCATCGTCATTTACCATGAATCTGCCCTCAGAAATTTCCCACCAGAACCTCGCCACCTGTTCTTTCTGCAGCATTACACCACCGACAATGACATCTCTACCCTTGACCGTAGTCTATTCATATAGCCTGGGGGCAAAGGTAGGCGGCGGGAAGGCTGCTCCGCCTATAGTGCCATCCTGAAACACAAGGGCGCCCATTTTTTCCCATCCTGAAACTATTGCATCCTGGTAAACCTTTTCTATTTCAGGAATGGCAGCCTCGGGTATATACGTTCCTGTACCAATTCCAAAGGTCTTCAGACTCTGCTGCGATTTGCTATCCACAGGTGTTATGGTGAGGCTGTGTCCGTAACGTGCGATCACCTGGAAAACCTCCCTCTGGCCTGAAGATGCTGTTATCATAACGGATATGAGCATAGAGACCGCTATCGCTATCCCAAGAGAGGTATATATGGTCCTCATCTTCCTTTTTCTTACCTCTTTCATAGCGATCATGTAAAGCTTCATAGCATCCCCCTCAATGTACTATTCTGAGAAAACTCCGTCTTTCATCTTATATATTTTATCAGTCATTGCTGCAAGCTCAAGGCTGTGTGTGACGAGCAGGAAAGTGATCTGATCCTTCTCATTCGCATCAGAAAAAAAGTCCATTACTTCAGATTCTGTCTCTGCATCCAGATCACCTGTAGGCTCGTCAGCAATGATAATAGAGGGTTTGTTAATAAATGCCCGCGCGATCGCAACCCTCCTTTGCTGCCCCCCGGATAATTCTGATGGAAATGAATTCATCTTGTCTGACATCCCCATAGCTGACAAAATCTCTTCAGCATAATCATAAATTTCCTTCCTGTTCCCTTTCTTTTTAAAAATTACCGGGAGCACAACATTGTCAATCGTACGGAGGGTCGGTATAAGACTCGCAAATTGGAAAATAAAACCAAACCTTTCGTTCCTTACAGTAGACAGGTTACTGTCGTTTAATTTCCATATGTCTGTATTGTCAATATAAACAGTTCCTTTAGTCGGCTCTGTTAATCCGCCGATAATACTTAGGAGCGTAGTCTTTCCTGAGCCTGAATGGCCCACTATGGAAATAAAACTGCCCTTTTCTATTTCGAGGTTCACGGAACGTAGTGCTTCAATCTTCTGGCCGCCTACATCATAGACCTTCCATAGATCTTTTATAACTATTAAATTTCCCATCTATTCACCGGTACGTATCGCATCATAGGGATGCAGTTTGCTGCCCTTGAGTGCAGGATAAAAGGTCCCTGCTATTCCGACAAGGATTGCTACACAGATCGATCCAAGAGCAATAAAAACTATAGAATCAACTGAGGGCCATATATACGGCATATTGAGGGCCTTAAGGTTGAATATAATCGTCCTCTGATATATACGCATGATGGCTATACCAAAGACCACACCCAGAAATCCCCCCAGGCCTGTAAGGAGGGTTGCCTCATACAAGATCAATCTGAATATAGATGCCTTTCTTGCTCCGAGTGCCCTTAAAAGACCTAATTCTCTCTTCCTTTCATTGATAATTGTCGAAAAAATGGCGCCTATCATCAGAGTATTTGCAATAATCAGCACTCCACTAAGTATAATTGTACTGCTAAAAAGTGTAACAAGGTTCTGCCTGACGGACGTTATTATATTGCCGGCAGTTATTACCTTCACACCGGGATCTTTGCTGATGGTAAAAGAGATATACGGCAGTTTAGCTCCGACTTCTAACTGAATCAGGGCGGCTGATATCTCGCCTCTCACGAGTTTTAAGGGGACAACGCCTTTAATGTTTTGGGATTCCTCTGCCATGGAATAGGCCTTCTCTATATTTATGAATATAGCATTGTCATAAAGGCCGATCCCTGTCCTGCCGAGCTTGCCGTAAACCCTAAGGGTCTGGCCATAAAAAAAGACCTTATCCCCCACATTATAGGTATTTAATCCTCCGATTATCGCATCATCAATCTGGAGAGGACCTTCGAGTTTGTCTTCAAGCCACGGCATTACGGTAAAGTCACTCTGCGGGTCAAAACCGATAATAAATGCGTTGCCGATAACGCAGCAGTCACCTTCTACACTCGTAAGGAAGAGCTGAGGAGACACTTTTCTTACTCCCTTTACTGACGATATTGTCTGCATTAACCCTCTATTCATATAAAAGACCGAAGGCTCACCGGTCAGAAGGGCAGACTTCATGCTTATCATCGAACCTTTGGGCACAACGAGGAGGTCTGCACCGAATTTTGACAGACCTTTCTTCAGGCTGCTATTGACCCCCCACATCAGTGTAGAAGTGGAAAAAATAGCTCCGCTCACAATGGCTATTGCGAGAACCAGTGCTGAAGTCCTAAAGGTTCTGCGCATTAGGTTCTGAGAAGCCAGGTATATAAGTGACAGCTTATCGCTTATTTGTTTATCTGTCATATCAAGTTACTCTGCCCCCGTATTTGAAGGAGGTGAACCAGGGGGCAGAGTAAGCGTAAGATATTTACACGATCACGTAGTGGTGCTGCGACTTATCGCCAGCTCTTTCAGGCTTCTCGGCACTATAACACTGTCATGATGTCCTGCGCCGCTCGGGAGGAAACCTATAAGCTTATCACTCTTCACATCTATTATAAACATACCTGATACTGTTTTTTGGTATCCGCTAAAGACTCCGAGGAGATGTTTGCCGTCGCCTGTCACACCCATTGTATGGACGTCTGGTCCGATCTCTATCTCCTTTATAACCTCCCATTTAACAGCATCTATCACTGCAACACTGTTAGGAGTCGGAGATGGCCACCACAAGGCAACATAGACCTTTTTTGCATCAGGAGTGAATCCCATATGGAAGGTCTGAGGGTAAGTTCCTCTCCATTCCGGTTTCGTTACAACAGCTTTCTGCTTCCAGTTCATAGGATTTGATTGGTCGGTTGAATCATACACATATATGGCATTCTCCATTACCGCACCCATGAAGAGGAAGTGTTTCCCGTCAGGCGAAAACCCTGCCTGATGACCATAGTTCTCTACTTTTGCTACGGAGATCTCCCAGGTGTCTTTATCGATTTTCTTGAGTGCCTGCATCGGCTTGTTTCTGGCTGAGTACATAGCTGCAACAGGCTCATAATTGGCCGTGTCAAAGACTACTGAGACACCTGATGTCCTGAGTGCAGCTACTGCCCATTTGCCCCTTGGGTCAAAGAGGACTGCGTCAAGTCCGCATACATTCGTTGCCCTCGGACCTGAAACCTTGCCCTCAACGAGAAAATTCTCTCCGCCGGGAACGAGTTCCCAATCAATCTTGATACCCTTTAGGCCTTTGTAGTCATATTTACCTGTCTTCGGGTCAGGGTGCAATTTCTTTACTATGAGTTTGCCCCCACCGCTCCATGCCTCTTTTACATTCTTGATATTAGGTATCCAGTCAAAGAAAACAGCTGCGTCAACCTTTGATGTTTCCCTATCGAATACACCAAAAATGTCCTTCTGCCCGTCTGAAACAGTAAACTTCTTTGCATCGTGTGAGATAGTCACATGGACTCCTATGCCGAGTCCGGTTGTCTCTGCAACATCCTCAATGAGATTCATCTTTGTACCGTCGTACTTAACCCTGTAGATATGAAAACCCTCGGCGGGTTCTTTGACTTTAGTGGGAATACCGTAAATATAGAGGTTTTTTCCTCCCTGCGAATTCACAATAAACTCAAAACCCTTATAGGGGTCTTCAGATGGGAATGCAGCTATATGATGGATAATCGGATTTGTGTCACCATAGTTAACAAAAGAAATCCATGCAAGGGTTCTCCCTGTTGACATATCGTGAGCTGCAACAGTCCCGGCAAATTTCCCAGGCAAAAGGAAAATATATTTTCCTATTTTCTCGTAAACATCATTTAACGACGCACCCTGCGAAGCTGCCGGCAGACTAAATATGGAAAGCAAAATAAAAAGAGCAACAATCTTTTTCTTACAGTGCTGCATTTCGTTACCTCCTACATTGTTATTTAAAATCTCCGTACAACATTGCTGACCTGATTTTTTTCACCTCCCTTGAGCCTATGTGATCTGGCCTTTTATATAATGCAATTTGGGTGCCATTCATTATTTCAGAAAATATTTTTGAACTGTATTCTCTTGAATCTGGTTCATTGTCAAGCTGAAGCCTGTAACCTGTTGTAATTTAAAGGGCCTCTTCCGGCAGTTCTCCTTTCTGCCTTGCGCTGCGGTACGTGTCTATGCCTTAACAGCACAAGACCGGGCATTTTTTAACTTTTCAGGTTTTCATTTTGAAACGCCCTGCTTTCCATTCTGGAAACAAATGAAACTACGGATTTACTGAAAGGGCTTGCTATAATCTCTCCAGATGGGGGTGACAACGCCGGCAATCAAGGTGAGGACAACCCTTGAAAGGCTCCTTCATCAGGTTAGAATGTATTGACTCAATCCAGAGTTTTTTCAGCAGATCAAGGTTGAATGTACGGGATGTATGGCATGAGATTGTCCTCTCATGACACTCGCTGCAGAGACGGTATGTTTTCACAGTACTGCTGCTTAATAAAACAGTTGAGAAGCCTATTGCGATAAAAGCAACCAGTAGGCTTGTCAGGATTAAATGCCTCCGGCTTGTCTTGAACATATGCATAGTATTTCACGGTACATGCCTTTCATAGAGCAATTTGGGTGCCATACTTTCTTTGAAAAACAGCTGGACATAAAACCGGGGATTATCGCTGAACAGATATGTCAGGAAGCCCGTGACCTTAAGGAACAGAGGTCAATATTATACTCCTTCATTTTTCTCCAGAGGGTAGTCCGTCCGATTTTCAGCTCCCGGCATACCTCAGCAAGATTGTGAGGGTGCCTTTCGATGCTCTGGATTATTATTTTTTTCTCCCACTCGTCAAAATCCATGGGTCTGTTTTCAGAAGCAGCTTGTTTCGAAGCAGGACAGGAGACCTTTGAAAGGGGAAACGGCATGCTATCAGAACTGATCATGCCCGAATCAGTCAGAGCGACTGCATAACAGATTATGTTATAAAGCTCCCTGACATTGCCGGGATAATCATAGGCACAGATCCTCTCGATAACGCCTGGGGCAAAACCGGTAATTTTTTCACCTTTTTTGCCGCCACTGCATTCTGACAGAAACTTCTGAGCCAGAAAAGGTATATCTTCCTTATGCTCTCTGAGCGGAGGCATATTAATATGCAATACATTTATCCTGTAATAGAGGTCTTCCCGGAACTCATGCTTTTGTACAGACTCCAGAAGATCGGCGTTTGTAGCAGCAAGCACCCTAACGTCCACAGGAATCCCGTGGTCACTGCCGACCTTTCTGATAATCTTATCCTGCAGTACGCCGAGCAGCTTAGCCTGAAGGGGTTTAGGTATTGACCCTATCTCATCGAGCAGTATGCTTCCCCCGTTGGCAGCCTCAAAGAGACCTTTCCTTCCCATTATGGCACTGGTAAAAGCACCTCTTGTATGCCCGAACACTTCGCTCTCAAAGAGGTTTTCGGGTATAGATGTGCAATTCACCGATATGAAGGGCCCCTTTGCCCTTGAGCTGTTCAAGTGAATTGCCCTGGCAAGAAGATTCTTACCGGTGCCGGTCTCTCCTGTTATGAGAACCGGAAAGTCATTGCCGGCAATCTTGCGGAGACGAGCCTTTACATCCATCATCAAAGGACTCTTTCCTACAATCATTGAAAGGCCTTCATCTTCAGCAGCAATGTCATAGAGCATCCTGCTCATCTCAGCATCTGTTTCAGCTGTCTGAATAGCCTTTTTTGCCCTGTGCAGTATCTCGTCATATTCAAACGGCTTGGTTATATAATCATAAGCACCCATTTTCATCGCAATAACCGCCGATTCAATAGTCCCGTACCCCGTCATTATTATTACCGGTGTCTTCCGGCCTTTGTTCTTTATATGTTCGAGCAGACCTATGCCGTCCATGCCGTCCATGCGGAGATCGGTAATCACCAGATCTATATTGTTGCAGTTCATTTGTTTAACAGCGTTTTCTCCGCCGTCAGCCTGAAATATCTGATAGCCCTCTCTCCTGAAAAGGATCGAGAGGCTTTTTCTCATCCCTTCTTCATCATCTACTATTAGTATTGACGACATTCACTTCCTCCGTTTTATTGTTCGCTGTGTTTGGAGAAATAGGAAGCTCAATCCTCAGTTCCGTCCCTCTGCCTATTTCGCTCAAGCCATAAACCTGCCCTCCATGCTGCCTTATTATCTGCTGGACGATAGAAAGTCCGAGCCCTGACCCTTTCGCCTTTGTGGAATAAAACGGCTGAAAAGCCCTCGCAAGTGTTTCGTTAGCCATCCCAGAACCCGTATCTGTTATAACAATGGTTACTGAGTCATGCTGTTTGTAAGGCTCTACCTTTGCGACATAAAGGGCAGTCACCTTAAGGGTTCCTCCCATAGGCATTGACTGTATCGAATTAATTAATACGTTCCAAAAAACCTGTTTTACAGCACCCCTGTCCGCAAATATGTCAGGCATTCCCCTGTCGTAAGACCGCTGAACCGTAATAGCCGGGTTATTCATTCCATCGCTTGTGAGCAAAGACAATGTCTCGTCTATAAGACTGCAAAGGTTTATATATGATCTGTTCAGGTCAGGAGGCTTCGCAAAGCGCAGAAAATCAGAAATAATGGTATTGAGTCTGTTAACCTCCTGTTCGATAATATCAAGCAGTTCCGTATCCTCACCGGCAAGCCTTGTATGACGCTTGAATATGCCGACCGAGTTCTTTATTGCGCCGAGAGGGTTCCTTATCTCATGCGCTATAGTGGCTGCCAGTTTTCCTACAGATGCGAGCTTTTCGGATTCGAGGAGCTCGCTCTGGGTGTTCTTGAGGTTCTCATATGCCATTCTGAGTTGTCCGACGATATCCGTCAGTTTCTTTCTTGAGGACTGCAGCTCGTCAAACGACTTGGTAAATCCATGGGCTAACCCTATTATAAGACCGGAAAATATGACCAGCTTAATCACATGCCAATACCACCAACTGGGGTCCCATAACCGGGAGAGTGAAAAAAGCACCTCGCTTTCAAAAAAAAGAAAGGACGACAAGGCAAAGATATGAAAAAGGATGTCATTGGTCCGGTTGAAATACTTTAAGAAAAAATAGCCCGCAAGCAGGAAAAAAACGGAAGAAAGGACATTGAATACTATGGTCGAGGAGGTGAATTCACCTCTTATGGGAAAAGTTACCGGCGTGTGATGAGAAGCGCTTATTTCAATAACATTAGGGAGTGGAGAAGGATATTTTGAGAGCAATAATGCAAAAGCGAAAATTGCTGTAATCCCGGTTATTAGCATCATCTGTCTGATATAGGGAGAATCTTTATTGTCCCTGGCTACAGACAATGAGCTCAGGAAAAAAAATAAGCCACCGCCAAAGGCACTTAGTGAATGAAACCAGACAAAAAGGTTGGTGCAGTGATTGGAATAGGCATGGAACATGTCAAAGACCCCCATCGAGACGAAACCGAGGAAAAGGTAAAAATTGCACCTCTTGCCGGATGAACGGTATTCCCTGTAAATCACATAGGCTATTATAATTGAGATTATTCCACAGTAAGACTCAAAGAGGGAGTGTGTAAACGTGTCTGTCCAGAATACATTATTACGGCTAAACAACTTGCTCGCAGCAGACATCAAAAATATGACAATGATCAGAGCCCCAGAAAGCAGATAAAATCTGTTTTTGAGATGAGCGGCCTCGTTACTGGAAGGGTCGATCCGGTAGACTATATTGTCAAAAAGGGCTTTCTCCTCATTTTCCCGGACTTCCATTTATACCTCTATCTAATAGCACTTAGTCTTGAGGGGTATAGGTGAAAACATGCAAAGCCTTATCGGTCATTGGTCGGGGCGGCGAGATTTGAACTCACGGCCACTCGCACCCCAAGCGAGTGCGCTACCAGGCTGCGCTACGCCCCGATTACCGCATCTGGCTCAGTATGCTCCTGAGCCTCATTTTGACCTTCTCTACAATCTCTCTGGAAGATGGCGCTACATGAGCGGCTTGCCTTGCAGGCCTGTTGTCCCCGAACCTCTTTCTGACGCCTTCTATAGTATATCTTTCTTCATACAGGAGTCTCTTTATCTGGAGCACCATATCGAGGTCTTTCCTTGCATATACCCTCTGTCCGGACCTGTTCTTGCGCGGCTCAAGAAAGGAAAACTCGGTCTCCCAGTACCTCAGCACATAAGGTTCAACTCCCGCAATCCTGCTGACCTCACCGATCTTGTAAAAGAGTTTCTCAGGGAAAAAATTCTGAGTCTTTACAATATGCTCAGCATGAGATCTATGCATCTATTTTTTCAATTGCTTTTTCGAGCTTGTTGCTCGCCTTGAATTTAATGACCCTGCGAGGGGTTATTTTGAGGTCTTCGCCTGTCTTGGGGTTTCTCCCGCGCCTTTCGTTCTTTTTCTTCACGTCAAAGGTACCGAACCCCGAGATCTTTACTGATTCTCCCTCGGCAAGGGTCTGCCTGACAGTATCAAAGATCAGCTCGATTATATTCTGCGATTCGATCTTCGAGAGCCCTATCTTTCCGAATACCGTATCTACCAGATCAGCCTTGGTCATATTAACCTCACTATTTATTTAATATTATGATAATATTTAATAGGCATATGCTCTAATTTTTTAATTATATTAGTAAGATATGCCGTTGTCAAGGAAAAACAATTGTTGACACCCTTTAATTTTTTCTGGTATCTTGAATAGATGAAAAAAACCCTTCTCTTCCTTCTTTTTGTTTCATTGATAAGCACTGGGCCTTCCTATGCTTTTGACATAAAAGGGCTTCAGCCGTTGGCGCCGTATGGTGTCTATTCAACCTTCAGCGCTGAGAGCCTTAAGGAGAAGACCTTAGGTATCGCTATAGGGATAGAGCGTTCAAACCAGCCCGATTACAACAGGTTCACTGCCCAGTTTGCTTATGGCATAAAGGACAATATCGAGATCGACCTTACAATCCCATATATCACAGGCTGGAATGACTCTGCCGACAATGTTGAGGACATCTCTCTCGGTCTCAAGCACAGGTTTTTTGATGAAGGCAGCTATGGCCCTGCCCTCGCATATATCCTGAATATCTCATTTCCGACAGGTAAAAAGGACCTTACGACTGAAGGGAGCTTCGGAGGAGGTTTGATAATAAGCAAGAAGATCGGGCCTGTGTATGGACATGTAAACATACTCTATTCAAGACCCGGCACAAACAGGTTTAAGGATGATGTGACCTTTGCCGCAGGCATTGATTTCTCTGCATCAAATAACTTTAAAATCCTGAGTGAGCTTTACGGCAAAAAAGGCTATTCAGGGAGACTCGACAAGCTCGAATGGCGCTTCGGATACAGGCTCCAGACGACTGAGAGCATCTATACAACAGTAGGCGCCGGCATAGACATTAAAAACAGCAGTCCTGAATACAGGCTGATGCTTTCACTCACGTATCTGTTCAAGCGTGAGGCTGAAAATATAAAAAGGATATATGAACGGGAGGATTGATGTTTGATCTCGGCATTCAGGAGCTTATCGTCATATTCATAGTCGCCCTTATCGTCTTCGGCCCGAAGAGACTCCCTGAACTCGGCAGGACCATAGGCAAAGGCATGTCAGAGTTAAAGAGAGCCATGAACGGCGTCAGAGACCAGATGCAGTCTGAGTTTGAATCTGTAAACAAAACCGCTGAACTGAAATATCCTCCTGAGCATACAGAGGCAGAAAGTGGAAAAAGTGAAACCAGCCCTGAACAGGACAATAATCAGGGCAAAGAGGAGAGAAAGGAAGACAAGGCAGATGGCCGATAACAAGTTGCCTATCACAGATCACCTCTCAGACCTAAGGAAAAGGATTACAAATTCACTTATTGCCCTCCTCGGAGGCTTTCTCGTAACCTTCAGTTTCTCTGAAAATATATTTAAGGTCCTTACCCTGCCCATGAGGACAGAGATAACCTTCAGCATGATATCCCCTTTCGTGCAGCTTGTGCCCTCAAAGGCCCATAACACAAGCCTTGTATTCCTCGCTCCTGCAGAGGCATTCTGGATGCACATGAAGGTCGCGCTTGTGGCAGCAATAATGCTCACATTCCCGGTTATTCTTTACCAGTTGTGGAAATTCATCTCTCCGGGCCTGCTTCCGAAGGAGAAGAAATATATTGTACCGTTTATAGTCTTTGCGTCATTCCTTTTTTTTGCCGGCATAGCGTTCTGCTTTTTTATTGTACTTCCCTTTGCAATGGGCTTCCTCCTGACGTATAAGACAGAATCAATGACCCCCATGCTCTCTGTTGGCAATTATGTTGACTTCTGCCTTAAATTCATCCTTGCCTTTGGCGCTGTTTTTGAGCTTCCTATAGTCATTGTATTCCTGACAAGGATGGGGATAGTGACTCCCAATACCCTCGCAAAGAACCGGAAATATGCGATCTTAGTTGCATTCATGCTGGCTGCTTTGCTCACGCCGACGCCTGATGCATTCAACCAGATACTCATGGCCATACCTATCTATGTCCTTTATGAGACAGGCATATTCGTATCAAGGTTCTTTGTAAGAAAGAGGGAGGAAGATGCCTAATATCAAGGGCAAAGGGCTCAAGGCAATAGCCAACGATGTGGCCGAAGGCTATGTAACCGTGAACCCGATCTTTCTTAAGCCTTTTGAACAGGAGACAATAAAATCTTTTTTTCATGAGATAATGAAGTCACAGGCGACTATAAGAAGCGAGAGGTTCCCCCACAATAACGTAATGCTCATAAGGTCACGGAACATGCGGCTACAGAGGCTTCACACTGCTGTAATGATAATCAAGACCTATGCGAGGGAACGTAGGATCCAAATCCTCTGATACTGTTAAATTCCCAAATGAGACATGAACACATTCGAAGAAACAGCAATTGTCAAAGAGATAATCCAGACCCTCATAAAGGCAAAGAAGACCATCAGGACATATCCTGAAAACAACCCTGTATATTCAAAGATAATAGCTACGACCTTCTCAAAATTTTCGGTCTTCTTCATCTCTAACGAAGAGCTTGTCCTGAAGATTAAGCTCAACGAGATCCTCTTTGGATCAGAACGGGTCTATTTTAATCAGGAAAAAGAGGACAACCTCGCCATGTTTTTCTTCAAGGACGGCATCAGGGAGCTGCAGTTCAGGAACGGGCTCACCCCGCAAGAACTCGAAGAGTTTCTGAAGATCATAACTCTGGATTTCGAGAGGGAGGCTGTTGATGACGATATCGTAACCCTGCTCTGGGAAAAGGACTTTCAGGACATAAAATACGTCGCAGATGAGAATTTCCTTGTCGAAGATGAGGAATACGGACTCAAGGCTGAAAATGAAATAAAGGGCAAGTCGCCTGCAAGCCATGAATTCCAGAGGGCCTATACAGATGCGTTCAAGGCAGAAGATCTGGGTGAAGTCGCAGTAATAAACCTTACGGAAGAGGACCTTGCGAGGCTTGCAGGCGAGATAAACGAAGACAATGCCGAAGACAAGCTCGAAAAATTATCCGGCCTGTTGTTTGACATACTATTCATCGCTGAACGTCCTTCAGATTATGAAGACTTGGTTAATTTTATTAAAGAGGCGATGCAATACGCCGCAAGAAGCGGTGACTTAAGGACATTCACCTATATCCTGAGAAGGTTGAGAAAGTACTCTGGTGATGCCGGCATTAATGAAACTTACAGGAAGCATTTCAGCTCACTTATCAGTCTCGCAAGCTCTGAGGAGTCAATAAAACATATAAGCGGGATATTCGATTCGGAGATTGAAACCGATGATTCCTTTCTCAACGAATACACAGAATTTCTCGACAGGAATGCTGTCTCTCCGCTTATCTCAGCCCTTGGTGAGATGAAGACTATAAAGGGGCGAAGAAAGGTCATAAGCATACTTGTTGATCTCGGCAAAAAGGACATCCAGACGCTTGTCAAAGGACTCAAGGATTCCCGGTGGTATGTAGTCAGAAACATCATATACATACTGCGACATATCGGCGATAAGAAAGCGGTCGAATACCTTCTCAACTCTGCAAGGCATCCTGACGTAAGGGTCAGGAGAGAGGCGATAAGGACACTCGGCGAGCTTAAGAGCATCCATACGCTCCAGGCGCTGAGGCACAGTCTCGATGACCCTGACCTCTCTGTAAGAAAGGCCTCTGTCGAAGCCTTATGCAGCATAGGCAGCGACACAGCCAAGCGCATAATACTCGCAAAGATATCCGAAAAGGACTTCGGAGAAAGGGATTTTGACGAAAAAAAGGCGTTCTACGAGGGCCTGTCAGCATGGGATGATCCTGATGTTTCAGAATTTATGATTAAGACTCTCGCCAGAACCTCGTTATTCAAAAAATCCCAGATGGATGAAGACAAGGCTTGTGCAGCGCACTGCCTGGGGCTGATGGGCAAAAAGGAGGCTATACCCTCAATCGAAAAACTCAAAGACTCGGGCAATAGGCTGCTCAACGACTACGCAATAAACGCACTGAAAAGGCTCGAATATGACAGACAGAAATGATATTGGAAAAACAGACGCCCCAAAGAATATTATAAATACCTTTGCCGTCATAATCAGGAATGCCCAGATCCACGATCTTAACAACATCGCTGTAAAAAATGCGGTAGAAAAGTTCATGGCTATTCTGAATCCGATAACAGCAAAATACGGCATCCTGACCCTTGACCTCATCGGCGAGTTCTTTTTCATAAACCAGACAAGGATCAGATACTCAATGGAGTATCTCCTCAATTTTGACTTTCTCTTAAGGGAATTCAAGAAACGCAAGCTCGGCAGCATAGCCTTCAACAACACCCTGACAACTCATGACCTCCAGACATTCCTGAGTCTCTTCATATCTTCTGCGTTCTCTGAGGAGCCTTTTGAGGCATTGTCAGAAGGCACCCGCCATATAGTTTCAATCGAGGTCGGGCCTCCTAAAACATTACGCGACAGGGAAGAAGGCGAATATGACATTAGGAAAACAGTCAAGGAGACCTATTTCAATGCCGTCTCATTCACCAAAGGTGTGATGAACAGGATAAAATCAGGCGAAAAGGAGAGTATAAAAAAAGCAAAAAGGATTGTGGAGTCGATTGTCGACATAATGCTCGAACAGGACGAATTGCTGATCGGCATGACCGCAATCAAAGACTATGACGAATACACTTATCACCATTCCGTCAATGTGAGTATCCTTTCTGTCACACTCGGCCACAGGCTCGGACTCGGCAAGAAAGCGCTCACAGAGCTTGGACTTGTCGCTCTGTTCCATGACATTGGCAAGCTTGAGGTGCCGCAGGAGATCCTCAACAAGCCGACAAATTTCAATGAGGATGAATGGAAGATCATAAAAAAACACCCTATATGGAGCCTAAGGGCGATCCTTAAGCTGAAAGGCATAGACAGCCTCTCAATAAGGGCTGCGATCGTTGCCTTCGAACACCACCTCAACTATGACATCACAGGTTATCCAAAGCTTTCGAGGCTCGTCAAAACCGACCTTTATACGAGGGTTGTCTCGATAGCAGACCAGTATGACGGGATGACCTCATCAAGGGTGTATGCAAGGATAGCCATGGCACCTGACAAGGCACTCAGTGTTATGACAGAGAGGGCCGGCACGCAGATCGACCCCCTCCTTTTCAAATTCTTTGTAAATATGATAGGGGTCTTCCCTATAGGCAGTCTCGTCCTGCTCGACACAAAAGAGCTCGGCCTTGTTTACGGAAACAACACAGCATTTCCTGACAGGCCGCGGGTCATGATAGTCACCGACAGCAACGGCAACAGGATTGAAGGCCATGCTGCTGACCTCTCTGAGAAGGACGGCAGCGGAAGGTATCTGAGGAAAATCATTAAAACAATAGACCCCAACAAATACAGTATAAACCTCGCAGACTATCTCCTCTGAATATTGAGGGCGGACAGATGTAAAGATACGGAGATGGGAGACACGCTCAGGCCATCCCCGTATCCATCAGCCAAAAAAGACGATTAGTGCTTGAAGTATTCCTTTGGTGTATTATCAATAATATACTTGGCTGCCTCATACAGGCATGTCCTGATAGCCTTCTCCATTGGAGTCTTGGCATAAGTGCCAAGGCCTCCTGCAAGCCCGACATCTCCGACTATGCCGCCGGCAAGAAACCCGAGGCTCACATCTGTAGCCTCACCCTCGACCCTCGTTGCAGCAAGGACCTCTGAGGTGGCAGTGTCGATTATCCTGATATCCATAGCCATGGTTGATTTCTTTACAGAGACGCCTATACCGCCGAGAAAACCTCTTGTGCCGAACCCGATTCCACCTCCGGTGCCTGAAGAGCCCGGGTCCCAGCCTGTAATAGCACCCACCACCAGAATCTCGGCACCCTTGATCTTGCCTTTTTTAACAGCAGTCTTTTTCTCTGCATATCCCTGCTGACCGAGCGCTATCTCATCCTGTATCGATCCAAGCTCCTGTCTTTCAAGGACCCTGTATTTCTTGCTCTGGACAAGGACCGTTGTGAGCATATCCCTCAATCCTGATGTATATCCAGACTGCTCATGTGTCACAGTAATAGGCCTATCCCCTACACCTCTGATTGTTGTTGTAGAACCTGCACCGCCAACCTTCCAGTCAAACTTTGCTACTGCCACGGCTGCCTTCGGCCCTGAATAAGGCGGGAACTGTGTCTCGACTCCCTGATCCACCCTTGCCTTGGGCTGCGCCGTGCTCTCGACACAACCGCTTGCAAACAGCATAAGGCTGATAAGCACGGCTAATGAAAAAAATCTGGCTATTGATACCATATACACCCCCTTACGTTCTTATGTTTAATCATATCAAAAACCATCAACATTTTGAAGTATAACATTATGGCTCTTTAAAATTGTATTAGAGCTGGATTAATGCTCTGTAAAATGATACAATATTGTCAGATGAGAAAGGGAGAGTCATATTGAAGAACACGGACTTATTAATGGTTCCTTATTTCAGGGACCTCAATGAAGAGTGTCTTAAATTAATAGAAAACAACTCCACTCTAAAATCCTTTCCTAAGGGCTCATACGTATTCCATGCTGATGACAAATGCACACATCTCTACATAGTCAAGAGCGGCCTTATCAGGATCTATATCAACGGCGAAGACGGCAGGGAGATAACAATTCACTATGTTGACGATGGAAAGTTTATGGGTGACACCATACTCTTCAATGAGGAGCGCTATGGTGCAAATGCATCTGCAATTGAAGACACAGAGCTTATTGTCATTGAGAACCGGTCGCTCGAAAAGATAATCCACCAGTACCCGGAGATAGGCATCAGGATGCTTGCAGACTTCGGCCATAGGCTCAAGCGCATGATGTCGCTCATGGGCGAGATGGCCCTGAGCGACGTAAGAAAAAGGCTCCTCAGGCTGCTCTCTGAACTCGCAAAAGAACACGGGGCTAACAAGAACGGCAAGATAATCCTCGACAAGGTGACTACTCAGGAAGAGATGGCATGGAGAATAGGCACCACAAGAGAGGTCTTATGCCGGGAACTCCACAGGCTCGAAAAAGAAGGGGTGCTCACTGCTGACAGGGGGAAGATCGTCATTAATGATATAACTACGCTCAAAGGCAAGGTCCCTGTCCATGATGACCCTATCTTCCCTATGAAGCGATATTAATAACCTCATCTTTGTATGCGCCGCTGAATCTAAGGGCGCTACATCAGCTCATAAACGTAAATACTCCCCTTCTGGTAATGCAGCTTAAACTTCTCAAGATTGAACGGGTTGGATGAGGTAAACGGCAAGAGCTTTGCTATGAGTTTGGCCTTATCCTCGTCTTTCGTAAGGTAATAGACCCTCACCGAGCCTTCACTTGAAGGTTCGACCATATAATTCTTTATCCCTTTTTCATTCATCCAGACCTTGACCTGCTTGATTGTCCCGTGAATATCGCCGGCCAAGACAAATTCCTTATATTCGACACCGAACTTCCCCTTTGTGAGTTCATTGAGGGCGGTCAGGTCCCTGAAGTCCGCAACAATAAAAGTCCTTTTGCCCTGAGAGAGGTCTTTCAGAATGCGGTAGCCTTCTTCCTCTCCGGAGAGCATGGCATCAGTATATTTTTTAAACCTCTCATGTCCTTCCTTCGTAGTCTTACCCTTCCAGAACCCTCTCTCAAAGTCTGATATCGCCTTTGAGTGCTTCTGCCATATATCAGGGATAAAGAGCGGATAGCCGATATGTTCATCTGCAAGCACAGCCCTCTCTGTAAAGAGTTTTATTCTTAGACAGTTGTCCCACCACGACATCAGCAGGTCGCCCTCTCCGGTATTCTTGAGTATCTCCTTGTAGAGCGCCTGATATACCTCATTGCTGACCGGAAGTGTTATGACCGGAAACGGACTGTCAGACTTGTAATCAATAAGCACAGGCGGACTATTCTTCCTTTCGGCTGTATAGAAAGTTGCTACAGGTTTATCAATGGTCGGAAGCCTGGTTTCGTATTTTTTGATAGTAAGGTCTTCATTGCCGCTGATATTGAGATCAGTAAACTTTGAAGGTTTCCCTGTCTCTTTGAGGACATACTTGTAGGGAATATTTCCGCCAGAACTATAAAGGTTGTAAATATAGTACAAAAAAAGGGAAAGCCCTCCTGCAATCATCAGGAATCCGATGGTCAGGAGGGCCTTCTTCTTAAGACCGTCTTTCACTCACTCGTCCGGAGCAGATGGATTTCACTTCTTTCTCGTTGTATGGTACAGGATCAGTCCTCCGACAAGCAGCAGGCCCATCCCTGTGAAGCCTACAGCGCTCGCCTTCAGTCTGTTGTTTGTCTGCTCCACACCCGCAATCTTCTTCTTGAGTGCAGCCATTTCCCTTATCTTTGTGTTCTCGTCCATTATCCTTGCATATCTGCCGAGCAGCGGCACCCATCCGTGAGAGTATGTGTAACCTCCTGGGTTCATATGGGTAGCGCCTTTATAGAGCTTAATTAAATCATGCTCCCACATCTCAGCATATTCCCTCTCGATTGCAGACGGGTTATTCCCCTGTGCCCAGAAGAGCTGTAGGAAGTCACCCGGTCCGTCTTTAGTAGGTGCCGGAGGCATAGGACGGTTGGTCTTCTGTCCGGTAAGCAGGCCCTCATTGTATAAGGCCTGAACTACTTTCTTCGCCTCCTGCTCTTTCTCGATACCGGCAAAGATGGCCTGATCCGCAGTCTTGAGATATTCTTCTGCAAACCTTCCACTGTGGCAGTTCTGGCATGTTTTTACCCAGAGAGCCTGCCGCTTTGTGAACCATTCGTGGTTGAGGTTGTTTGCGATCTCAGGTGTCGGATTAAAGGCCCACCTTACCTTCCTGACGAGATTATGACTGAATTCACCGTCTGTCTCGAAGTGGCAGAAAGCACATGTTGGAGCAGTCAAGCCGCCCTTGGAAATAGCATCCTTAAGCGGTGCTTCCCAGTCCCATTTGTTGCCCTGCGTGTAGTAAACAGTGCCATGTTTTGAGAGCTGGTAATTCTCGAACTCATTGTGGTCAACACCGTTATGGCACATTGCACATGCCTCAGGCTTCCTTGCCTCTGCTGCTGAGAAGGTATGCCTTGTGTGGCAGCCATCACACTTGTTCTGGTTGTAGTGGCAGGAGTCGCAGCCCTGTGCTATTGCGCGCTGCGGCATGCCGGCCCATATTGCGGTTTCTACATTTGCGCGGTAGTCAAGGGCATGCGAAGGCCTTCCGTCAGGCCACTGGCCTTGCGGCCATTTCAGCTCTTTTTCAGACTCGGATTCGACAAACTCCTTAAGGTGGCACGTGCCGCACGAAGCCCTGTCAGGCAGTTTAAGGTTTTTGGCATGGTCAACCTTTTTTACGCCTACACCTGCGTGGCAATCTATGCAGCCGACTTCCTTAAGCTGGGCGTCCTTGCCTAAA
>CAKKPH010000086.1 GCA_919901585.1 Thermodesulfovibrionales bacterium
CCGAGTGGTACAAGGGGTTTGATCCGCGCGGCCAGTTTTACAACAATAAGGTTGAATACTATGGCATGGGGGTGTCTCTGGGATTCTGACGGAGTTTGTCGAGGAGAGTTTTATTTGATAAAAAATGATATTGCAAGACCAAATGATGTCCATGAGGTAGAAGGGTGGGCCCGATTAATCTCGGCCGTGGGGAAGAACATCCGTTCTTGGGCAGGGAGCTGTCTCTGCCCAAGCGCTATAGTGAGGAGATGGCATAGGTTATGGATCAGGAGATTCAGAAAATGATCATCGAAGCGGAATCAAGGGCGACCGACACACTGACAGGGGAAAGGCATACGTTTGATGCCCTTGCAGAGGCCTTGATTAAGGAAGTAAGGAAGAGATGCTTGAAAGGGCCGATGTGGAGCGGATAATACAGGGTTCGAAAGAATAGAAAAAACATCACATATCAGCGCCTGGTGAAAATGTGAACAAATTATGCTAAATCGCCGACGCAAAGGAAGAGAAACAGAAATGTGGTTTTCAATAGCTCTTAGTAGTATACTGAAATAATTGGGTAAATCTGATATCTAAAGGAGAAATCTATGAAAACAACAGTGGGTTTGTGGATTGACCATAGGAAGGCTATTATCGTGGCTGTTACGGACAAAGGGGAAGAGATAGGCCTGATAATATCGAAAGTTGAAAAACAGCTCCGCCGTTCCGGTGATTCCCCTCTTAAGGGTCCTTATGATCCACTGCAAGTACCGGCGGCTGACAGCCGTCAGAGAATGCTTACGGGATATCTCAACATTTACTACGATGCTATAATCGCGAGTATTCGAGATGCAGAATCTATTCTGATATTTGGTCCTGGTGACGCAAAGGGCGAACTAAAAAAACGTCTTAAAAGAAACAATCTCGGTGGACGAATCGCAGGTATTGAGACAGTCGACAAGATGACGGATCGTCAGATTGCGGCAAAAGTTCGTAAGTACTTTCAGAAATAGCGGGCCGGCGCAGTGATCCTGACAGCCGTTGATGTGATAAAGTAAAATTATATGGAGCATTCATGAAAGCACTACTCATTTACCCTGAATTCCCGGATACCTTCTGGAGTTTCAGGTATGCCCTGAAATTCATTCATCGAAAGGCAAGCAGTCCACCTCTCGGATTATTGACCATTGCGGCAATGCTTCCTGAAACGTGGGAGAAAAGACTGGTCGACATGAATGTGGAAAGTCTGGATGACGAGGACCTGAGAAGGGCTGATATTGTCTTTGTGAGCGCAATGTCTGTTCAGAAAGAGTCGGTGAAAGGAGTGATTGAGAGATGCAAGGCAGCCGGGGTCAGGATTGTCGCCGGCGGTCCTCTCTTCACGACCGAATATGAGGCGTTCGGGGATGTAGACCATCTGGTGCTGAACGAGGCCGAAGTCACCCTGCCCCGTTTCCTGGAGGATTTCCAGAATGGCGATGCAGGCCATTTCTATACTACTGATCAGTGGGCAGACATACGGACGACACCCATTCCGCTCTGGGGGCTTATCAATATTAAGCGCTATGCCTCAATCAATATCCAGTATTCCCGTGGGTGCCCTTTCAACTGTGAGTTTTGTGACATTGCCCTGCTCTGCGGTCGCACGCCGCGCACCAAGGACAAAGACCAGATCATCAGGGAACTGGAGAGTGTGTACGCGTTAGGGTTCAGGGGCCAGGTCTTCTTTGTTGATGACAATTTTATCGGGAACAAGAAAAAGCTGAAGGAGGAGATCCTCCCTGCCATTGCCGAATGGATGGAGATGAGAAAGCATCCCTTCTCCTTTAATACGCAAGCATCCATAGAACTTTCCGATCACAAAGACCTCATGCAGTTGATGGTAAGGGCGGGCTTCGATGTCGTTTTTGTCGGCATCGAGACCCCGCATGAACAGAGCCTGGCGGAATGCAGCAAATTTCAGAACAGAAACCGCGATCTCCTCGCCAGCGTCAGGAATATCCAGAAGTCAGGCCTCGAGGTGCAGGGAGGATTCATTGTCGGTTTCGACAACGACCCCCTCACGATTTTCGACACCCAGATCAGGTTCATCCAGAAAAGCGGGGTCGTCACGGCCATGGTCGGCATTCTCAATGCCCTTCCGCGCACACAGCTCTACGAGAGACTCAAAAGGGAGCAGCGACTGCTGAAAGAGACATCGGGGAACAATACGGATTTCGCGACAAATTTTATCCCCAGGATGGACTATGACCTGCTTATCAGCGGCTACAAAAAGGTCCTCAGCACCCTGTATTCGCCAAGGCACTACTATGCAAGGGTCAGAACATTCCTGAGGGAATACATCCCCCCCAAGAAAAAGAAAAAGGCCTTGCGATTTCGGCCGAACTATTTCGGCGCATTCTTCAGGTCAATGGTCCTCCTCGGGATCATCGGAAAAGAGAGGTTCCATTATTGGAGACTGCTGTTCTGGACTGTGATCACCCGTCCCCGCCTCCTTCCTCAGGCCGTTACCCTCTCGATCTACGGGTTTCATTTCCGAAAGGTCTTTGAAAAATACCTCAATTGAACGCGGAGGAGAGAAACCATGGGTTCTCCCTTGCCGGACAATATGGAGCAAAACTATGCGTAATTCATGCAATCCATAATCCCTTTAGCCTTCAAGGATGGAATTTGCCGATACCATCTTTGGTGAAAGAGTATAAGAGACTTCTCCGCCGGTTATCTGTATGAACTACATTGCACAAATCAGCTATAATAAGGCTATGACCTGCCACTCTTTGTGGAGAGAAACGGTATGAAACTGAGCAGCCTTAAACTCAGTACAAAGTTTACCTTTGCTATCAGTCTGATACTCCTCGTATTCTGCATAGTCTTCTCCTTTCTGCTATATTACTTGCTTAAGAACAGGGTCATTGAAGATGCCAATGAGAGGACCCTTGTGATCATGACACAGATCGCCGCAGTCGGAGACTATGTCAAGAGTACGCTGCGGCCAAAGATGTTTGAGATACTCCCTGATATTAAGGATGAGTTTGTTGTTGAGGCGATGTCTACGACCCATGTAACTCAGGAGGTCATGAAACGTTTCAATAAAGACCTTAAGGATTATGTTTACAGGAGGGTCTCTGACAATCCTCTCAACCCCAAGAACAAAGCAGACGCTCTCCATAATGAAATGATCGGGTTCTTCCGGCAGAATCCCGAAAGGAGTTCATGGAACGGTATTAAGAAGATTGAAGGCATGGAATTTCTGATAAGGGTGAAAGGGATCAAGGCTGAGAAGGGGTGCCTTAAGTGCCACGGCAACCCTGCGCAGGCTCCAAAGGGACTTGTCAAAAAATACGGCACAAAGAGCGGTTTCAACTGGCAGGAGGGCGGGATAATAGGCGCGGAATCTGTAACTATACCGCTTGCAAGCACATTATCCCAGATAAGGGGCATAGCAATATCAACGTTTATATTTGGCTTTGCGACTCTTGTCTATCTCTTTCTCTCTCTTCAGGGGGCCTTTTGGAAGCTTGTCAGCAAGCCGATAAACAGCCTGACACGAATATTTAACGGGATTGCAAAAGGGACCGAGCCTTTGAAGCAGGACCTCCCTATAAAGGCGCGCGATGAAATCGGTGAGCTGACAGAATCTTTCAATCAGATGGCAAGGCATTTGTACCATGCACATGAAGGCTTAAGGGAGAATGCCGAAACACTTCATTCTATTTTTGAAGGCATCAGCGACCCTCTTGCGCTTGTGAACCCTGACTGCTCCCTTGAGATAACAAACTCAGCTTACCGCGCCTGGGCCGAAAAAGGCATAAATGCAGTATTTTCTGAGAAATGCCATCCGGAGAACTGCATAGATGAAATGCACTGCCCTGTCTGTTTCCTCGAAAAGGTAAAGAGAGAGAAAAAGGCCGTCTCTGAATACTGGGAGGGTGATGATGGCCATTTCTATTATGTGCACCTCTATCCGGTATTCGATGACAGCGGTAATGTTGTGAAGGCTGTCCACTATGTCAAGGACATAACGGAAAAAAGACGCATCGAAGAGCAGATGAGGAGGGCGGAAAAACTCGCTGCAGTAGGTCAGCTTTCAGCAGGCATCGCACATGAGATTAACAACCCGCTCGGAGGCATAAGGCTATGCTTCAACAACCTTATGACTACGAGCATGGACGAGGAGACAAGCAAGACGCATATCGAAGTGATAAACTCGGGGCTTGCGAGGATTCAGGATATCATACGGCAGCTCCTCGATTTTTCGAAGCAGTCATCGCTGAACATTTCCGAGGTCTCAGTTAAAAAGATGATTGAGGATGTGCTGAGGCTTACCGATTACCTTATATCAAAAAAGGGCATAGCTGTTGTAATGAACCAATTTCAGGACATGCCTCATGTGCAGGTTGACCTGAACAAGATGGAGCAGGTCTTCCTGAATATAATACTCAATGCTGTCCACGCGATGGACAGCGGCACAGGCACCCTTACCATAGAGACATCTTCAGATAACGGATACTGCGATATCAGATTTACCGACAACGGACCGGGGATACCTGACGATGTTATGCCCAGCATTTTTGACCCTTTCTTTACGACCAAATCTGTCGGTGACGGCACAGGCCTCGGTCTTTCTGTGTGCAAGTCAATTGTCGAGCAGCACAACGGGAGGATAATGGTCGAAAACTTTGAAAAAGGCGCAAGGTTTACTGTAAGATTACCGGTATCGACGAAATGAAACACCGGATTCTTATAATTGAGGATGAACCAACGATGAGGCTCGGCATGAGCCACTTCCTGTCTTCGTCAGGCTATGGGGTGAAGACATCTGAAAACGGCATAAAGGGACTGTCGGAAATAGAGAGAGAACGTTTTGACCTTGTAATAACGGACCTCAGACTGCCGGGACACGACGGTCTCTCTTTGCTTAAGAAGATTAAATCGGACAGGCCTGAGACAGGCGTGATAATAATGACCGCTTATGCAGACGTGAAGACCGCAGTACAGGCGATCAAGGAAGGCGCGTTTGATTACATAGCAAAACCCTTCTCGAACGATGAGCTGCTCATAACAATCGAAAGGTTTCTGAAATTCCGCAACCTTGAGATGGAAGTGAGCCGTCTCAAGGAGTCTGTTAGCGGGAGGACGGTGTTTGAAAATCTTATTGGTGTCAGCCAGCT
>CAKKPH010000087.1 GCA_919901585.1 Thermodesulfovibrionales bacterium
TGAAAAGGGGCAGGCCTGAAAATGCGGCAATTCCTGTTAAAATGTAATATTAAGCAGGAAGACCGTCATAATTGCAACAGTGGGATTGAGATACCCTATGTTACAGAAAGTGGAAACATAAGAAAATATCGTCCTGACTTTTTGGTTGAGCGTATTGATGGGACAAAAGAAATTCACGAAATTAAGGGCAGACACTTACTTGAAAACCCTGATACATTGAGAAAGCGGGAAGCGGCTGAGAATTGGTGTAAGAGGAGGGGGATGAAATTTATTTTGGTGTCAAAGAAGTTGTAAGGAAACTATAATATCTGGAGGTTTGTATGGCATCCATTAAGAGGATAGGAGTGATTACAAGCGGCGGTGACTGCGGCGGGCTTAATGCTGTGATAAAAGGCGTTGCAAGGGAGGCATA
Source organism: Thermodesulfovibrionales bacterium (assembly GCA_919901585.1). Lineage (GTDB taxonomy): Bacteria > Nitrospirota > Thermodesulfovibrionia > Thermodesulfovibrionales > UBA9159 > CAKKPH01. The sequence goes on from CAKKPH010000087.1 coordinate 413, forward strand.
CGCCTTTGGTATCGAGTCTGTGGTTATACCAAACGGTTATGCAGGCCTCTATAACCTTGTAGAACTCGAGGATGTTGTCCTGCTGAATGCAGAGAGGGTGAGCAGGATTGAGGCTTCTCTTGCAGGCTCAGAGGCAGGCCATTCGAGGGTCAAGATAAGCAAGATAGCAGATCCTAACAGATACAAGAGGATAAAGGAAGGCCTCAAAAAGTTCGGGATTGACGCACTCATTATCAGCGGTGGTGACGATACCGGCAGCGTTGTTGTCGACCTCGGGACACACGGCATCCCCTGCATCCATGTGCCCAAGACCATGGACCTCGACCTCCAGCCTTATAGCGTTGGAGGGGATTCTGCTGTAAACAGGATCGCGATATTTGCGAGAGACCTTAAGACAACAGGGTTGAGTCACAACCGGGTGCTTGTCCTCGAGGTGTTCGGGAGGTATGTCGGCCATACAGCCTTAAGGGGAGGTGTCGGGGCTGAGGCTGACTGCATCCTGATACCCGAGATACCGGTTGATTTTGATGTGGTGTACGAACATATGAAGACTACCTATTTCAACAGGGTTATGAGGAGTGATGTCAAGGCAGGGACCTATATCATTGTCGTTGCAGAGGGCATGAAGAACGCAAGCGGAGAGGAACTCTATGACCATTCAGCAGGGGTTGATGCCTTTGGACATAAAAAACTCGCAGGCGCCGGCAAATATATAAGGCAGCAGCTCGAAAAGAGGCTCAAGTCTGACCCCGAGGTGAAGGAGTTCATGAGGAAGACAGGCATGTATGCGCCCGGGGTATATGAGACACCTGAGGTTAGGGAGGTGACGCCCGGCCATCTTGTGCGTTCAGGAGGGTCCTCAGCCTTTGATGTCAACTTCGGTTACAGGGCAGGAGCTGCCGGAGTGCTGTTGCTGATGGATGGAAAGGCAGGGAATACTGTCGTCAATGTTGAGGGCAAGAAAATTTTTTATATGCCGACTGCAGAGGCGATTAAGCAGAGGGGGGTAGATATTGATGAAATAGCCCTTTTTGAGAGCCTCGGTACGTGTTTCGGGAGGCGACCGGAGAAGTTTGGATATGAGTCTGTTGAGGTGAAAGGGTCAGTACACAGACACCTGTGATATGAAGATAGCTATAGGAGATTAAACTCGCCGGCATATTTCCTGAACAGGTCGAGCCCCCTTAAGTGCTCTTCATTCAGGTCATAGGAAATCCCCTGCCAGTACCTGACGGTCTCGTCTTGAGTAAGGATATCCTTAAGAGGCGATACCTTTGCGATCTCTTTGAAATTCCTGATTGCTGTTTCCTTTGCAGAGTCAAGGTCTTTTTTGAATTTTTTAAAGAGCTCGGGATTTTCAATGCAGCAATCCTTTCTCGCTATCCATAATGCAAAGACAAACGGAAGACCTGTCTCCTTGTGCCAGATATCTCCGAGGTCGTAGGTGTATAGTTCGTAGCTTGTGCTTTCAGATCTAACCCTTTGTCCCCTGTCTGCGTGTGGACTCGCACAGGCAGACTTGCCCCTTGTCCCTTGCCCCTTCTTATACTCTCTCATTGCCTCATCACCTATCAGGAGATATGCCTGATGCGATTCAAGTGCGTTAAAAAGGGGTTCGCTGCTTGTTCTTAAAGGACAGTTTATGCCGTAGAACTTTTTAAATACAATATCGAGGAGCACAACTGAGGTCTCTGACTGCGAAGATGTAAGGACAGTAGAGCCGTCAAGCTCCTTTATCGGTTTTTTGCTGAAGAGCAGGATGCTCTTGATCTCACCAAAGGAACTAATAGAATGGCCGCCTATAATGGAGTATCTCTCTTTATGCCTGAGATATTCTATTGACGAAGAGGGGCTTATATCTATAAGGCCTTCTCTTAATAACGCATTAAGGTTTGAAGGGACGCCTTCTACAATCTCATAGGCAGAGCAGTCAGACCCCCTCTCGAGCATGTAAAAGATTGGGAAGAGGTTTATATAGTTTATCCTGCCTATCTTAAGGTATTCTTTCAATGTCTGTTCATCCAGTCAGATCAATTGTTTCTAAAGGGTCGCAAGGCATTATATACAGCACACGAAAGTGTTGTCAAAAGTTTCCATTTTATTTTCCGTCTGCAGGCTATACGCAAAAGAGATTTGCTATAATATATAACTCGCATAATAACTAACAATACAAAGGAGATAAGATGAAGAGATTGTTGATAGCTTTATTGGCCATTGGATTTTTAACTGCCATTGTTGATGCTGCCGAAAAACAGGCGCTAAAGGACCAGAAGGACAAGATTAGTTACAGCCTCGGTGCTGATATAGGGAACAGTCTTAAGAGACAGTCGATTGAGATTAATCCTGATGCGCTTGTCCTCGGCCTCAGGGATGTGCTTTCGAATTCAAAGACCCTCCTGACCGACAAGGAGATGCAGGAAATCCTCGCAGGCTTCAGGAAGGAGATGATGGCAAAACAGGCTGAGCAGTTTAAGGCGATGAGCGAGAAGAACAAGCGCGAGGGAGAGGCGTTCCTCGCAGAGAATAAAAGGAAAGATGGCGTGATAACCCTGCCGAGCGGCCTGCAGTATAAGGTGATTAAAGCCGGCACAGGTGCTGTACCCAAAGAGACAGACACTGTCGTGGTACATTATACCGGCACCCTGATCAACGGAAACGAGTTTGACAGCTCTTATAAGAGGGGAGAGCCGGCGAGTTTCTCTGTCAACGGCATTATACAGGGTTGGAAGGAAGCCTTGCTAATGATGAAGACAGGCTCCAAATGGCAGTTGTTTATACCTTCCTCGCTCGCTTATGGAGAGCGCGGGGCAGGCCGTGATATCGGGCCGAATTCTGCGCTGATATTTGAAGTCGAGCTTGTCTCGATCAAATGAACTCTTATAATATAAGAAGTGAAAATAAGTAATAGGGATAAATTTTATCAACCAATGTTTACTAAACTCAAAAATAATATCCTTATAGCCTTTGCCTTTTTTCTTATTTCGGTGCTTGTGGTTGGTGGTATTTCTGTATACTCAGCCAGAGACATTCTAAATAACACCCGCGACATCGAAGAAGAAAGTAAGCACATAATAATTATTGATAACATTCATGCCTCTGTATATCGCCTGATTCTTACCATACATCATTTTATAATAGTCCACAAAAATAAGTATTTCGAAGATGCCAATAATCTGCTGCAGAATATTGAAAAGGAGGTAGATAAGTATATCAGGATAGAGATGGAGGAAACTTATCCTGAGAAAGAGGTCGAGATAGTTTTGCTGACAGCAATCAAAGATAATCTGCGGAATATAAAAGTTCATATGGACTGGATATCAAAGGAATTTTTAGGGACAGGCAGGATAGATGATAGAAAACTCATCGATCTGGAGAATTTTGCTTATGATATAGAATCAAAGGTTGCAGAAATTAATCGAATTCATTTTAATCAGACATCGCGGTTAGTTGGACACTCAAAAAACAAGATGGGGCTTATATTACATCTTTATGTAATATTTTCAGTTTTAGGAGCTTTTGCTCTTATTCTGGGACAGACTCTGCTGTATCATATAGTGATAAAACCTGTTCAGCAACTGGCGTCAGCTACAGAAAATCTCGCTAACGGAGAGCTTGGAACAAGAATTTCTTCAGAC